>NZ_JAOPWB010000158.1 GCF_025965855.1 Mycobacterium sp.
GGGAGAACTTCGAGTCGGCCCGTGCCCGCCTGCAAGAGGTGGGCGCACAGGTGGTCGTCACCACGGTGGACGAGGTCGTCGAGTGCGGCAGCCAACTGCCTGCCGGACCGGCCTACACCGAGGGCAGCGACGAGCGCTTGGCGATGATCATGTACACGTCCGGCAGCACCGGTGCGCCCAAAGGCGCCATGTACACGGAGCGGACGGTCACCAAGGTGTGGACATCAGGGTTCTTCTTAACGCCAGGCATACCGGTGCTCAACGTGAACTTCCTGCCCCTGAACCACCTCGGCGGACGGCTGCCGCTGGCGTCGGCGTTCATCGCCGGTGGTACCAACTACTTCGTACCCGAGTCGGATTTGTCCACGCTGTTCGAAGACTGGGCACTGGTGCGGCCCACCGAAATGGGCGTGGTTCCGCGTGTAGTCGAGATGCTGTTCCAGGACTACCGCAGCGCCGTCGACCGCCGGATCGCCGAAGGAGCCGACTCGGCAGACGCCGAGGAGGACGCCGCGGCCGAATTGAGGGAGCGGCTGCTGGGCGGTCGGGTGCTGGGCGGTTTCGTCGGCAGCGCGCCGCTGGCCGGGGAGATGAAGACGTTCCTGGATTCGACGCTGGACGTACACATTATCGACGGCTACGGCCTGACCGAGACCGGCATCCTCACCAGGGACGGCGTGATCAGCCGGAAGCGGGTGCTCGACTACAAGCTAATCGACGTCCCCGAGCTGGGTTACTTCCGCACCGACCGGCCCCACCCGCGCGGGGAGTTGCTGGTCAAGACCGACACGATGACGCCGGGCTACTACAAGCGCCCGGAGATCACCGCCCAGGTTTTCGACGAGGACGGGTACTACCGGACCGGCGACGTGATGGCCGAGACCGAGCCCGATCGCCTGGTCTATGTCGACCGCCGCAACAACGTGCTCAAGCTCGCTCAGGGCGAGTTTGTCGCCGTGGCGAACCTGGAAGCCGTCTATGCCGGAGCTCCACTGGTGCGACAGATCTTCGTGTATGGCAACAGCGAACGGCCAAGCCTGCTGGCCGTCATCGTGCCCACCCCGGAAGCACTTGGCGAGTTCGGCGACGACATCGCCGGGCGGAAAGCCGCGCTGCGCGAGTCGCTGCGGCAGACCGCGACCGCGGCCGAGCTGCAATCCTACGAGGTGCCAGTCGACTTCCTGATTGAGACAGAACCTTTCACCGACGAGAACGGATTGCTATCCGGCTTGGGCAAGTTGCTACGGCCCAGACTCACGGAGCACTACGGCGAGCGGCTCGAGCAGATGTACACCGACATCGCAGCCGCACAAGTCGACGAGATACGGGCGCTGCGCGAGACGGCGGCCGATCGGCCGGTGGTGGAGACACTGGCCCGGGCCAGCCGCGCTCTGCTCGGCACCGCGCGCGCCAACCCCGACGCCCATTTCACTGACCTCGGCGGAGATTCGTTGTCCGCGTTGACATTCTCCAACCTAATCGAGGAGATCTTCGGGGTCGAGGTGCCGGTCGGAGCGATCATCAGCCCGGCCAACAACATCGAAAGGCTCGCGGACTACATCGAGACACAGCGCAGCGCCGGCGCGCGGCGTCCGAGCTTCACGACCGTTCACGGCCAGGGCGCGACCTCGATTTCGGCCAGCGAATTAACGTTGGACAAGTTCATCGACGCCCAGACATTGTCGAACGCAAAGTCATTGCCGCACGTCACCAGCGAACCCAACACTGTCCTGCTGACTGGCGCGAACGGCTGGCTGGGGCGGTTCCTGACCCTGGAGTGGCTGGAGCGACTCGCCGGGCGGGACGGCAAGCTGATCACCATCGTGCGCGGGCGCAACGCCGACGAGGCCCGGGCGCGACTGGAAAAGGCGTTCGACAGTGGCGATCCTGAGCTGCTGAGCCGGTTCCGTGAGCTGGCCGCCGCGCACCTCGAGGTGCTACCCGGTGATATCGGCGACCAGGATCTGGGTGTGGACGCCGCAACCTGGCAGCGGCTGGCCGACAGCGTCGATCTGATCGTGCACCCGGCCGCGCTGGTCAACCATGTGCTGCCCTACGACCAGCTGTTCGGCCCGAATGTCGTTGGGACCACTGAGCTTATCCGGTTGGCAATCACCACCCGGATCAAGCCCGTCACCTACCTTTCCACCATCGCGGTGGCGATGACGGTGCCGCCCGGCCAGTTCGAAGAGGACGGCGACATCCGCCGGGTCAGCCCCACCCGTCCGATCAACGACGACTACGCCAACGGATATGCCAACAGCAAATGGGCCGGCGAGGTTCTGCTCCGGGAAGCCAACGACCTGTGCGGCCTGCCGGTGGCCGTGTTCCGGTCCGACATGATCCTGGCGCACACCCGATACCGCGGGCAGTTCAACGCGCCGGACATGTTCACCAGACTGATCTTCAGCCTGCTGGTGACGGGCATCGCACCGCGTTCGTTTTACGAAAGCGACGGCATAGGCAGCCGGGCGCGGGCACACTACGACGGCCTGCCGGTCGACTTCACCGCTGAGGCGATCACCACGATCGGCACGCGGGTCACCGACGGCTACCGCTCCTTCGACGTGATGAACCCCTACGACGACGGTGTCTCACTGGATGTGTTCGTGGACTGGCTGATTCGGGCCGGCAACAAGATTCAGCGCATCGACGACTACGACGAATGGCTGACGCGGTTGCAGACCGCGCTGACCGGTCTGCCCGAACGGCAGCGTCAGCACTCGGTCCTGCCCCTGCTACACGCATTCCGCAAGCCAGAAAAGCCGGTCCGGGGTGCGGCCGCACCGACCGATGTGTTCCACGCCGAGGTGCGCACAGCCAAGGTCGGGCCCGACAAGGACATCCCGCACATCTCGGCGGAACTGATCGACAAGTACGCCGACGACCTACGTCAGCTGGGCCTGCTCAGCGCGAACCCGGTGCCGGTGCTCGACCAAGGTCATGGCGAGCGAAGCCGAAGTCA
>NZ_JAOPWB010000173.1 GCF_025965855.1 Mycobacterium sp.
CGCGGCTTGCCGTTGTCGTCCGTGGGGTCGTACTCGCGATCCAACGACCTCTCGAGATAGTTGCGGATCTCGTCGACTCCGCCTCCGGGGTCGGCGGGGGAGAGCCGGATATTGGTGATGACGAGCAGAAGGTACTGCGGAAATAGTTGCAGTGACGGCGCTCATCGAAAATCCCCAGGTGTGCTCACCGAATTTCCCCACCTGTGGGCGTGGTCAGTGGTAGTGGTTGGCGGATCGCCGCACTGCGCGTCGCCACCATCATCGGCAGCGCATACCTGTTGCGATCCCACCGCCCGGCAGCCACGTGATCGTCACCGCTGAGCCGACGGCACCACTGACTAGCAGCGCGAAGTGGGAAGTGGGCTCGTAGGGTCGGCGCCATGACCGTGACGCGTTCCGTCCTGCTGTTCATCCCGGCCGCGATCGCTGAAATCGGACCCCTTTGGGGTGACTTCGGCTCGAGCGGTCATCAGGCAGGGGACCGTCAGCTGATCGTCGATGTCGACCGCCTGTTGGCGGCGCTGAGCAGATCGTCGAACGCCGATTGCATGCAGTCGGCGTAGTGGGCGGGGTCGGGTAGTGCGCTGCGGTCTGCGGTCGCGCCGATCGAGATGGTCCCGTTGTAGCTCGCCACGACGTGGAACAGGTTCATGCCCCCGATCAGGGGACCCAGCCCGGTGACGCGTTGGAGTCGAGCACCCGCGAAGTAAATCGGCTTCGTCGGTCCCGGCACGTTGCTCACCGTGGTGCTGGCGATGGTGGGAGCCGACAACGGCATGGCACTGGCAGCCTTCACGGTCAGCCCGAGCAACGTGGTCGGCACCACGCCCACCAGTTCCATCAGCCGGGAGTTGCCCTTCGAATCAGCGTTCTCTCGGAATGTCGCGGTCTCTTCGACGATCGCCGCCAGCCGTTCGAGTGGGTCGGCGATCGAGGTACCCAGCGGGTGCAGCCTGCCGAAGAGTCGGTTGCCGCCTGCACCGCGCTCGTCAGTGGACCGAATGGACGCCGGGCAGGCCGCGACGAGATTCTCGTCGGGCAGTTCGTCGCGTCCCTGCAGGTAGTGGCGGAGCGCGCCGCCGACGTAGGCGAGGGTCACGTCGTTGATCGTCGCCCTGGGCACGCAGCCTTTGATGCGTTTGAAGTGGGCGAGGTCGTGGAAGCGGGCCTCGAACACCCGGTGCGGGGTCGCCGACCCGTTGAATCGAGTGGCCGGGGGGAACAGTGTGCCGGTTCCGGGAGCCAGTGTCGCGGCCACGCCGGACGCCAGCGCGCCGGGCAACGTGTGCAGATGACGGATCGCATTGAAGGCGTTCGGAAGTAGTACCTTGCTCGCCCGCAGTGGATACAGGGCGATGTTGATCGCCGTGCGAGCTACCAGGTCCGACGTCGACGGGAGTGGGCCGGGCTCGAATGGGCGAGCTGGCGGAGCGGGGCGGGGAACGTCAGGGGCGAGGTCGTGCATGGCGGCCATCAACTCGACGCTTTCCATTCCGTCGACGACGCAGTGGTGCAACTTGAGCGATACGGCGAACGATCCCTTCGGCACTCCGGGTACGGCATTCAGTCCCTCGATGACCGTCATCTCCCACGGTGGGCGGCGGAGGTCGATTTGGCGTCCGTGGATGCGCGCGATCTGGATGCACAGTTGGCGCCAGTCGCCGGGCTGGGGGAGCGCGATGTGACGGACGTGATATTCGAGATCGAAGTCTGGATCGTCGACCCAGTACGGCATGTGTAGCCCGCCGGGCAGCTCGGTCAATCGCCGCCGGAAGGTCGGCGCAAGGTGCAGTCGCGCGTCGATCTCTTCGAGGATGCGCTTGAAGGTGACTCTGCCTGCGGGGGCTGTCGACTGGTCGTAGATGAGCAGCATCTGAATCTGCATCGGGGTTTCGGGCCGTTCGGCGCGCAGCATCATGTCGTCGGTCCAGCTCAGCTGCTCCACGTGGCCCTCCTTCACCTCGCCCCGAACCCCAGTCGACACGTTGGGCGCGCGGCGCGCAGCCATTCGCACGAAATGTCACATCGGAAGCGGGGACACTGTCGCAGCCCAGGGCCGCGGCGCGACAGGTCACCGCACATGCCTTTCCGCCCCGGGCCCGCTTGGCGGAATGGATCTGAAAAGTCTTACGACGTCACCGATTCGCGCTGAGCAGAGCGCCGACGCGCCGTACGCTACCGCGATGCTCGGAACTCAAGGCGCGCGGGCGGTCCGTACGGTGCGTTCCTACGCGCGGTGGGCGGTCAAGGCCAAGCCGGGTGACTACGTGATCGTACTCAGCGGCGCGTCGGCGTCGGTGCCCCTCGTCGGGCGTCATCTGGAGGTACTCGGAGGCTTTGCGGCTCTCGGCGTGGGCGGTCGACGCTATGTATCGAGCATCGTCGCCGGTATGGCGCAGGCTCGGCTGAGCCCCGGCAGCGCAGAGCAGCGAGACGCCCAGCGCGCGTTGACGCCGAGCGTGCTGACAGCGGCGTTGGAGGGCGTCGTCGGCGCGGAACACCTCGCCCAACCCTGGCCCTCGCATCGGGAGCCGGCACCGCTGTGGAAGGCAGCCGGGCAACGGCGGTACGTGTACCGCTCCTCGGTGCGCTACGGCGACCACCCGAGCCAGCTGCTCGACGTCTGGCGGAGCAAGGACACGGACGCCGTGCAGAAGCCGGCCCCCGTGCTCGTCTTCCTACCTGGCGGAGCCTGGGTGTTCGGTAGTCGAGCGTTGCAGGGCCACGCGTTGATGGCCCACCTGGCGCGGCGTGGGTGGGTGTGCCTGTCCGTTCAGTACCGGACGAGCCCTCGACACCGCTGGCCGCGCCAGATGACGGCCATTGGCAACCTTGGCTGGTTTGACGGCCAACGACCCGCAGTGGCAAGCGGGACCGGTTGATGGAGTTCCTCGAGCGGGTTGTCGTGAAGCGTTCATAGGCTCGCCATCCTGAGGTCTTTCGTGCGGCATCGCCGACGGAACGCGCTCATCCGTTCGCGCCGCCGTTCTTGGCGGTACACGGGAGCAACGACGGGCTCATCCCCGTCGGGCAGGCACGCGGGTTCGTCGACCGAATGCGGTCGGTGTCCGAGATGCTGGGGTCCGTGGTTCGACCCGGCCAGCCAATTCGCCCACCACGGGTATCAGAGATTATCCAGGAGCTCGGGACTGCACCGGCCACGCTGCCTTCGAGTGCCGGACCCGCGAGCGAGTGGTGGGGCAGTTGGCGCTCGGTCGTGCGGTGCCACAGCGCTTCGAAGTCGTTGGCTGCGAAAACAACTCATGTCGCGACTGTCAGCTCAGTACCCAAGCACCCCGAGATGCTGTGCGCCTTTGGCCAGTCGCCGGCGTGCACTGCCTGGGCGAGGGCTTCGACCAGTGGGCTGCGAGCCCCCATCTCCGCCAACCACTTAGGTACCGTGGCCGCTCGCTCGCGGGTTTGTACGTGGTTCGCGAGTCATGTAACCATCGGCGCACAGCGAAGTCGATAAGTCTCTGCCGGGGTATCAACGTCTGGCGCGTGGCACGCTAGCATCCACTGATCGATTCTCGTCAGCGGCAGGAAATCTCGCCTTCAGCGCCAGTCCACACCAAATGTGACGGGCTGAAGGGGACTGAGCGCATAACTCCTGCTGGTGGGCGCCAGACCGGGGCGTATTGCGGAGCGGCCCGCTTCTTTGGCCAACATCACGCCAACAATGCGTCGAGCGCGCAGCGCGGCGGCGTCCGCCTGAAACTCCACTCCTCCTCGCCATCCGTCGTAGCCCGAGTGTTTGGAGGCCATCTCAAGAATGGATGTGTCCCTTCGGCTGACCTCGGCCAGGAATGAACGCAATCGGTTGGTCGCCCCGGGGCGATCTCTCCCGTCTATACGGTAATTGCGCGAGGCTTGCATGAATACGTGCGTTGTGGATTCCGTCTCGGGCGTGATGCCGTGGGTCCGCGTCGTGGTATACACCTTGCCATCTGAAGTTTTAATCTCCCAGTACTGGCGGTGCATTGCCGGCGAGACGAACGTTCCGCCCTCACGGTGTTTGTACGACAATCCACTATCGAGTCCCGTGGCGTCGGCCTGCCAGCCAGCCAGGGGAAGTTCCGGCAACACCCGGGTGTAGGACACGGTCGTCTCGGTCACCTCGACGTCGTTGAATGCCCCCATACTCTCGAGCCCCGGAGGCAGGTCTCTGGTGTGCACGACGGGGGCGTAGCTGAAATCGAGATAGTGTTCGTGAACCATCAGGTAATTGGCGTCCACGTGCCAGGCATCCGCGAATGTCGACCACGCGGGGTCGTTGATCCATGGCATGCGCGGCAGCTGACTTCCGGTGGCAGCGGCCGGCTGTCCCAGCCAGATCCAGACGAACGGCGGCTCCTCGAGGACGGGAAACACGCGCACCCTCATCCCGGTCGGGACTTGGGGTTGGGTCGGTGTGTATACGCAGTTGCCTTCGGCGTCGTAGGTACATCCGTGATAGCCACATACCAACCGGTCTCCGTCGACGCGGCTGTGTGACAGCGGGAATGCCCTGTGTGCGCAACGGTTTTCGAACGCATTGACCTGGCCGCTTGCTCCGCGCCACAGCACGACATCATGGCCGAGCAAGCGGCGCCCCAGCGGGGATTGGGTTACCTCCTCGCAGGTGGCCGCGACGTACCAGCATTTCTTCGGGTAGTTGGTGTTCATAGGTCCAGCACCAGCCTCTCGGTGCGTGAGCGCGACACGCATACCAACATCACTTCGCCGGCAGCTTTCTCAGGTTCGGTGAGCATCGAGTCGCGGTGATCCGGGGTGCCCTCCAATACCCGCGCTTCGCAGGTGCCGCAGACGCCTTCATAGCAGCTGGCCATGATCGGAATATCCGCTTCCTCAAGGGTTTCCAGAATTGACTTGTCGGCTGTGATCTCCAGAGAGATTCCCGAGCGCTGGCACACCACCTCAAACTGATCGAGTGCTTCAGCGGCCTGCTCCGCCGTCGGTGCCTTGGCGGCGAACCGTTCGATGTGAAGGGTTCCTGCCGGCCATTGGGCGCAATGCTGCTCGACTGCGGCGAGCAATGGCTCCGGTCCGCAGCTGTACACCAAGGTGTCATCCTCGGGATCCTTGAGAAGCGATTCGAGATCGAGAAGCCCCCGTTCGTCCTGCGGCCACACCGTGACCCGCTCGGGATAGCGCTGCGCAAGTTCATCGGCGAAGGCCATGGACGCCTTGGTCCGTCCGCCGTAGAGCAGCGTCCAGTTGTTGCCAGCCTGCTGCACGGCTTCCAGCATCGCCATGACCGGGGTGATTCCGATGCCCCCAGCGATAAAGCGGTACGTCGGAGCATCGACGAGCGGAAAGTGGTTGCGGGGCCCGCGAACTCGCACCGTGGCACCCTCTTGGAGGTTCTCGTGGACGTATCGCGAACCGCCGCGACTGTTCGGATCGAGCAGGACCCCGACGCGCCACACACCCGACTCACCAGGATCACCGCACAGCGAGTATTGGCGGGTAAGGCCATCATCGAGAATCAAGTCGATGTGTGCTCCTGGTTCCCAGCGTGGCAGTTCTTCGTTCTCTGGATGGACAAGGTCAAGGACCGCCACACCCTCCGCGGGTGTGCTTCGCCGCCGCACGACCAGATCGGCCGTGAATTCATGGACGTTGGCGCTGGACATGGAGATCGCGGGCGCGGACATCGGATCTCACGCCGCTGGCGGCGGCATGTAGATGGTTTTGTAGACCTGGAACGCGTGCAGACCCTCCGGACCCAGTTCGCGCCCCAACCCGCTTTGCTTGATGCCACCGAACGGGGCGACGGGATCATTGACGTAGTGATTGACCCCCACGGTCCCGGAGTGGACGCGGCGGGCGACGTTGGCGGCCCGTTCGGGATCCGATGACCAGACGCTCCCGCCCAGGCCGTAGACGCTGTCGTTGGCGATCGCAACGGCTTCCTGTTCGTCGGAGTAGGGGATCAGCGACAATACGGGGCCGAAGATCTCCTCACGTGAGACCGTCGCGTTGTTGTCCAAGTCGGCGAAGATCGTGGGTTCCAGGAACCAACCCCGGTCAAATGGCCGCGAACCACCGGTGGTCATTCGGGCGCCTTCACTCTTGCCTTTGGCGATGTAGCCCTCGACGCGCTCGCGCTGACGCTTCGACACCAGCGGGCCGACCTTGGTCTCGGGATCGAGAGGATCGCCCACCGTCAGCGAACGCGCCATATCGGTGATGGTGTCGACGATTTCGGAGTATCGGCTGCGAGGGACTAGCACCCGGCTGTTGAGCCAACAGATTTGACCATTGTTGAGCAGGGTGACCCCGAAGAACTGCTCGATGGAGGCGGGCAGGTCGGCGTCGTCGAGGACGATCGCCGCCGACTTGCCGCCGAGTTCGAGGGTGACCGGCCGAAGCAGCCGCCCGCAGGCTTCGGCGATCCAGCGGCCCGCGGCGGTGGAGCCGGTGAACGAGACCTTGTCGACGCCCGGATGTTCGACCAGGTAGGCGCCCACTTCACGGCCGCCGGGAACGACGTTGACGACACCGTCGGGTAGGCCGGCTGCGGCAGCGGCCTCGGCCATCAGGAACGCGTCCAGCACGGTCTCCTCGGCCGGTTTGAGGACGACGGAGCAGCCGGCGGCCAACGCGGGTGCGACTTTGAGGAACGAAATCCCTTGCGGGACATTCCAGGGCACGATCGCGCCGACGACACCGACGGGCTGCCTGGACACCAGCGATGTGCCGCCGAACATGCCGGCACGCGATTCCTCCACTGGTGCACTGGTCATCAGGTCGCTGTAGTAGCGCACCAGTAACGGGGGAAAAACCGCCTCGAATTGCTGGGCGAGCCAGATCGGCATCCCGTTCTGCATCGACACCCGTCGCGCCGTTTCGGCACCGCGGGCCTCCAGTTCCACCGCGAACCGTTCGAGGACATCGGCCCGGTCCTTCGGTTCCCAGGTCGCCCAGCCGTCGGCGGGGTCCAACGCTGTCCTGGCCGCGGCGACAGCGGCGTCGATATCGGCCTCGGTGCCCCTAGGCACCGAACCGATCTGCTCCTCGGTGGCCGGGGAATGGACGCCGATGGTGTCGTGTCCGGCAGGCGCGGTCCATGTGCCGCCGATGTAGAGCTGGGGGTAATCGATTGTGGTCATTGATGTTCCAGCCGATCAGGAGATGGTGACCTTGGCGGGCAGGTGCTTGAGGCCGCCGACGAAATTGGTCTGCGTCACGCTGCCGGGTCCGGTCACCTCGATCGACTCCAGGCGGGGCAGCAGTTCTTCGAACATAACCTTCAATTCCTGTTTGGCCAGGTGCTGGCCGACGCAGGTGTGCGCGCCGAAGCCGAACGCAAGGTGTGGGTTGGGCTTGCGGTCGATGTCGAACTCGTCGGGGTGATCGAAGACTTCCTCGTCGCGGCAGCCCGACTGGAACAGCGGCATCACGCGATCACCGGCTTTGATGGTCTGTCCGCGCAACGTGAAGTCTTTCAGCGCTCGGCGCATGAAGTGTTTGACGGGTGCCACGTACCGCAAACCCTCCTGGATGAGGTCGGGCACCAAACTCAGATCCGCTTTGACTCGCGCCAGAACATCGGGGTGTTGGGCCAACTGCTGGAGCGTGCCGGCCAGGGTTGCCGAGGTGGTGTCGTGACCGGCGGTGAAGATGGCCGTGTACCACCCGTAGACGAAGGACTTGGGCCAGTACTCGCCGTCGGGCAGCTTGGCGCAGGCGACCACCGTGGCCAGGTCGTCGCGGGGATTGGCGCGGCGGTCTTCGGCCAGCGTGTCGAAGTACGCGAAGTAGTCCTGGATGGTGGCGGCGAACTGTTGGGCCATCGCCTCGGGCGACAGCGCCTCGACGTCTTCACGCTGATGCTCCGGATCGGCGGTGCCGAAGAACTCCTGGGTGAGCGCCATCATCCGCGGCTCGTCCTCGGGCGGAACCCCCAGCAGCGTCATGATCACGTGCAGCGGGAAGCCCAGCGCCCAGTCGTCGAGAAGGTCGATGTCGCCGCGGGCCGAAAGCTGCTTGAGCTGATCGGTGGACTCCCTGGCGAGGTCGCGGATCTGGTCTTCCAATTTCCGGACCGAGGGGGGCTTGAAGTAGCCGAAAGCCATGTTCTTGGCATGGGTGTGCTCCGGCGGGTCGATGTAGGGGAGGGCATCAAGGATGCGCAGGCTGCCGCCGAGCAGTTGCTTGGTGAAATCGTCGCCGGCGGTGTTCTGCAGGATCGGGTTGTGCGAACCGGGGTTCTCGGTTCCCCCGCCGGCGGCAAAGACTTCCGCCAGACTCTCGACCTCTTGGATGTCGGCGTGCTTGCTGACCAACCAGATGGGGTCGTAGCCCTCGATGACCGCCTTTGCCACCGGCATGTTGTCGCGCAGCCATTTGTACGCCGCGTGCAGTGCGGTGAGATCAGAGTGGCCCTCGGGGAGGACGAGCCGACGCGCGATCTCGTCGGGAAGAACGGCTTCTTCGGTCGGTTGGGTGGTCGTCATCTTGGATGTCCTCTTCCTACTGCGTTTGAGTGACCAACATGGCTGCGCGGGGTGCCGGTGAGTCAAGTCTCATCGCGAGCGGCGCCTTTGTGCGTCACCATGACGGGGGGTCATCACTCCCGCGTTGGGGGTAATCGAGTGCCCCGGGTCGGCCTCATCGAAAGTCAGCCGGTCAATCCGCCGGACAGCCCTCGTCTATCCACTGCTCGATATCCCTGATTTCCTCCGCCGACACGGGATCGAGGTACGCGGGCATTTGCGGGATTATGGCGCCTGCGGGAGGATCGTCCAGGTCGGAGCCAAATGGTGCTGCGCCTTTCAACGACAACACCAAGTTTGAGTTCGCGCCGTCGCCTAGGGTCACGAGTTTGCGCCCACCGACCTTCATTTCGACGAATCGGTCTCTCGTGACGTCTCGCCAGAAGGGGCCGTGTGAGGCAACGTCGGCGTCGGGTCCGCCAACCGACTTGTCAAGGATTGCGACTACGTCATCGAAGTTCATGATGGGTTTCCTTGAGCGTTCCGTGGGTTGATCTGATTACTAGGTCAGCCATGTTGGGTGAGGGCGATCACCTCGTCGAAGCCTTCGCGCAGACAGGTCGAGAATGCGGCAGGATCCGCGATGGCCTCCGGGTCAAAATTGACTGCAATGCAACATGTTCCGTCGTACGTCACCATCGCCACCATTGCCGGGATGCCCGGGCGAGGACCCACCGGGTAGACGCGGGTCACCCGCGCGCCCGCCAGATACAGCGGACGACCGATCGCCCCGAGGTTGGAGGCCTGTAGGTCGGATAGGCCCGTCATCCCCCCGGCGATGCGCGCGAGCACCACCCCGGGCAGGCGGCTCAGCACCGGCGCGAGAAGGTCGAGAAACCCGAGGGCGGGCTCCATGCGCGCGCCGGCGATGAATTCGTGGATCGCGGCGATGCGTGCCTTGGGGTCCGCCTCGCCGACCGGTGCTACGAACCGGGCACCGGCGAACCTATTTGCGCCCATGGGATCGGCATCGGTGCGAAGGCTGACCGGTATCGCCATCGGTATGGAATCAACGGTGACAAAGAGCTTTTCATGGTAGCGCCGTACCCCGCCGAGGAGTCCGGCCAGGAATGCGTCGTTGACCGAACCTCCTGCGGCCCGCCCCGCGGCTTTCAGCTCATCGAATGCCACGTCGAAGGTGTCGAGCCGATAACCGGATCCGCTGCCTAGCAGCGCGGGGGAGTGGGGTGTATCCGGTGGAGTGAGCACTCGACGTAGTGACATCGCGAATTTGACGGCGTCGCTCGTCGCTCCGATCGGGTCGCCGGCCGCGCGGCCGGCGACGTGGAGGGCCTCGCGCAACGCACCGCCGGGTGCGCGGACGACCTTGCCCGCCAGCCGATTTATCAGAAGCCCCTCCGGTGACTCCTTCCGTCGAGGCTTGGGCGGTGGCCCGTCGTCGGCCGGGCCGGGCTCGCGGCTGTGCCCGTGAGTGAGATCCAGCAACTGCAGCAGACCGATCCCGTCGCTCAGGCTGTGATGCGGTTTGAAAAGGTAGGCGGCCCGCCCTCCGGCGAGACCGAGCACCAACAGGGACTCCCAGGGGGGACGCTCGGGATCGAGAGGTCGGGCGGCGAACTGCGCGGCTACGGCATGCAATTCGGCCATTGACCCGTCGCCCGGCAACCGCACCCGTTGCAGGTGGTACTCCAGATCGAAATGTGGATCCGGAGACCAAGCCGGCGCAACCAGGGACAACACCGGCTCGACGACGCGCTCCCGTAGCCTCGGAACCCTTTGGGAAAGGCGTTCGTGGGCGGCCACCAGGCGATCCCAGTCGGGCTCCGTGTCTAGCAACTCGATCATTACGCCGGTCGAGCGGGTGCGGTAGTCGCCACCGGTGCGCCACATCAATGCTTCCCAGGCGCTGAGGTCCTGGCCGCCGCCCCATGAGGCACGCGCGTCAGCGTCGTTGCTGGACAATGCCATCACCCCTCTCGCGCAGACGTCGCCGCGCTGTCAACGGCCCGGGTCACTTCTAGGATCATTTCGGCGACGCGGGCCGGGTCGTCCGACATCGGAACGTGCCCCACGCCGCTCAGGCGGATCAACTCCGCTCCCGGTAGACGTTCCAGCATCGGCGATCCGAAATGTTTGAACGGCAACACACGATCCCGATCTGCCCACACCAACCTGACCGGGTAATCCCGGTCGGCGGGCAGCGGGTCGAGCGGGTATAGGTGAAGCACCCGCAGCAGCGGATCGACGACCGGTGACCGGCCGCTGGCCTGGATGAAGGTCACCAACGATTCCCGCGGCACCCGGTGCGGATGTGCTACCTGGCCCGCCAGCAGCGCCCAGTGCAACAGGCGCCGTTCGGCCATCGCTTCGGCCCGGGACGAGTAATGAGCCAGCGCACCGATCGAGAACCTCACGCCGTGTGCGGTCGCCCGCAGGCGGCGGGGCGAGCGCCAGGCTCCGGCCGGGCTCAGGAGCACCAGCGATTGCGCCCGTCCCCGCCGCGCAAGCTCGATGCCGATCCACCCGCCGAGCGAGTTCCCGGCGATATGCACTTTCTGCAGACCCAGCCGATCCAGCTCCTCTTCGATCCCGTCAACCAACGCCTGAACCGAGGGCACAATCTCCGCATCCAGGGGCGGCCCGCCGGCGTGTCCGTGCAGGGTCGGCACGATGACTTCGTGGTGTGGTTCCAGATAGGGCAGCACGGGTGACCACGCCCGCCAGATTGCTCCGATCCCGTGCAGGAGGAGCAGCGGTGTCCCCGTTCCGCCGCGGTGAACCGGGGTCAACTCGAGCGCAGGGGCCCCACTGCGCGGCTTGTCGGAATCGCGCCGGGCATAGACCGACGCGGCCACGGCGCCGCCGGCCAGGAGCGCCGTTGCCACGCTGATCGCCCGTCGCTTTTTCGCCATCGCATATGGTCCGAACTCGGTCAGGGTGTCAGCACGACCTTGAGGAGCTCGCCGCGGTGTTGGGCGTCGACCGCCTCGTTGATCTGTGCCAAGGGCATCGTCGTGATCAATCTGTCGAACGGGAACCTGCCCTGACGATGCAGATCGAGCAGGTAGGGGATGAACGTCTGCGGATCGGCATCCCCTTCGACGATGCCCCGAATGGTCAGGCCGAGCAGGGGCGGCTGGAACAGCCCTACTGAAAAGACGGCCTGCAGATCGGCCGGCACACCGATCAACCCGAGCATGCCGCGCATTCCAAGGGCGGCCAGCAGCTGTTCAACGACCGGAGTCACCGCGGTGGTGTCGACCGCGTAATCGGCGCCCGCCGGGGCGATCTCCCGGATCTGCTCGGCCAACGGACCGGCCTGCGGGTCGACGACGTGGGTGGCGCCGAGCTCGGTGGCGAGCGCCCGCCTGCTCTCATGCAGGTCGACCGCGATGATCGACGCGGCCTCGCGTACCACCGCGGCCATTACGGCGGCCAGGCCCACCGCCCCCGCGCCCGCGACGACCACCGTCGATCCCGGCTGAACATCCAATGAGTTGAACACCGCGCCGGCCCCGGTTTGGATGCCGCAGCCAAGCGGCCCCACGAGCGCGACGGGTACATCCGACGGTAACTTCACCACGTTGCGCTCGTGCGCCAGCGCGTGCGTGGCCAAGGATGACTGGCCGAAGAAGTTCGCCCCTAGTTTGGTTCCGGCAGAGGCAAGCCCCGAGGACCCGTCGGGGCGCACCCCGCCGAAGTTGTATTCGAGGAAGTTGTGGCAGTACGCCGGTTCCCCCTTCGCGCAACGGGGACAATGGCCGCAGCTGTGGAAGCTGATCGCGACATGGTCACCGACGCTGACCGTCGTCACGTCAGCACCGACCGACACCACAGTCCCGCTGCCCTCGTGCCCCAGAACGCCGGGTAATGGAAACGGCAGGTGCCCCTCCTTGACCGCGACGTCGGTGTGGCAGATGCCGACCCCGGCGATCTGCACCACGACTTCATCGGGTGCCGGCTCTTGAAGGTCGACCTCGACCAGTGTGAACGGCGCGCCGACCTCCTGCACCATCGCGGCTGAGATCCGCATCGGTTGCCTCTTTTCTGCTCTGCGGCGTTTGGCTCGATGCGACAACGCCCGGACGGAATTGCCGCCGCTGATTGCGCTATCGGACACTCCCGGGGTGGACCCGACAATCCAGTTCGCATCGGCTGCGCCGAATCCAATGCTGCGAGTGTGGCCGAACGACCGGTGAGGCCGCGTCACCACATCGGGCAGTTCTCTACCCCGCAGAAGAGGTATTTCGCCTCGGCTCCCTTGGCGCGGCCAGGTCGACTCTTCATAGTGAGGGGACTAGCCGCAAGCTACCTGCCGCGGCACCGCGCGGGCGCGCCTTCCCATGACCTACCACCCGGCGCGCACCGCACGGCGTCGGGGCCTACCACGAAGAAAGACACAGACGAAGTGAGAAGGAGATGACCGCGACGACACCGCCGGCGATCACGGTCGATGAGCTCATCGAGCGCATCAAGGCGGGACCCGGCGGCCCGAAAGTCGCCGCCTTCTTCGACTTCGACGGGACCCTGATCCAGGGCTACTCGGCCGGCGCGCTGTACGCGCATCGCGCACGCAATCTCGAACTCGGACCGGATGAGTTCGTACGAACCCTGCGCGCCGCGATCGGCGGCCCCCTTGCCGAAGAGGCGTTCAAAGACCTTCTGCTGCAAGGAATCCGGGGTTGGGTGGGCCGGACCGAAGACGACCTGATGGAACTCGGCGAGCAACTGTTCGCCCAGGAAATCGCCGGAGCGCTCTTTCATGACGCATGGCGATTGGTGCGCGCCCACCAGAACCAAGGTCACACCGTCGTCATCGCCACTTCGGCGACACGGATGCAGGCGCAGCCCATGGCCCGTGAACTGGGTGTCGATCATGTCCTGTGCACGGAGCTAGAGATCGACAACGGCGTGCTCACCGGCGGCATAACAGGACGCCCGCCGTGGGGGGAAGGCAAGCTGGCCGCGGTCAAAGAATTCGCCCGACGAAAGCGGCTACCCCTCAAAAACAGCCATGCATACGCCAATGGCGACGAGGATGTGCCGTTCCTGGGCTCGGTCGGCTTCCCCCATCCGGTCAACCCGGGTTCGGTCCTGGCCCGCCACGCCAGCGAGCGTGGATGGCAGGTCTTGCGGTTCCGGACCAGGCGGAGTCAATTCCATCCGATGGCCCTGGCCAGAACGTCCGCGTTGTTCGGCGGCTTCGCTGCTGCGGTGGGCGCGGGCGCCGTCGCGGGGCTGTTGACCTTGGACCGTCGCGGCGGGATGGACACGGCCACATCTCTATTCGGCCGGTTCTGTGGGCAATTGGGCAATATCCGCATCGAGGTCCTCGGCGAGGAGCACACCACACGCCGACCAGCGGTGTTCTTCATCAACCACCAGAGCACGCTGATCGACGCGATGATCACCTCGCGCGTGGTCCAACGGGGCTTCACCGTGGTGGCCAAGGCGGAGGTGAAGAAGATACCGGTGCTCGCGCAACTGCTCACGCTGGCCGACGTCGCGTTTCTGGACCGTGCCAATACGGCCAAAGCAATTTCGGCGATGCAGCCGGCGGTGGACAAGCTGCGTGCCGGGGTTTCGATCGTAATGGCCCCCGAAGGCACGCGGTCGCTGACCCCGCGCGTCGGGGTGTTCAAGAAAGGCGGCTTTCACCTGGCCCGAGACGCCGGCGTGCCGATCGTTCCGATCGTCATCCGCAACGCCGGTGAAATCATGTGGCGCAACGCGAAAGTGGCCCAGGAAGGGACGATTGAGGTCGTGGTCCACGAACCGGTCCCGACCGCCAACTGGACCCGGGACGATATCGACGAGTGGGCGCCGCGGATGCGCCAGTTGTACATCGACACCCTCGACGATTGGCCCGGCAAGGATGCGGGGAAACAGTGGTCGGAGATGATCGCGACGGCATCGGCGGTGGCCCGGAAATGACTGCGCTGCCGGATCGCCTCGCGCGGCTACTGGGCCCGAACGGGTCCGCCGCCAAGGCGGTGCGGCCGGTCGATCCCCCGCAGATCGCGACACTGCTGGACTCTGCCGAATTTGCCAGCGCCACAGCGCAATTGGCGTCGAACCTGAGCCGTGACCTGGCAGATGTCCGAGCCGAGGCCGGCGCCTATGTGCGGGAGATGGCGGCGTCCCACGTGCCAGCCGTCGTGCGTGCCTGGCATGCGCTTTCCGCCTGGATGGTCCGCGGATTTCAGGTCGTCATCGACGACGATGATTTGGCGAAGTTGCGTGTGTTAGACCGCGATCATGCGCTGATCTTCTTGATCTCGCATCGCTCCTACCTGGATCAGTTCTCCTTCCCGCCACGCCTTGCGCAGGAAGGCATTTCGCCGACGTTCGGGCTGGCCGGCGCCAACCTCAACTTCTTCCCATTGGGCACATTTGCCCGACGCAACGGGTTCGTACCGGTGCGTCGCGCCACGGGGGATGCGCCGGTGTACCGGTTGGCCCTTCGCGCAGTCGTCGCCCAGATGGTGGCCAGCGGCCGCAATCTGGTGTGGTCGATCGAAGGAGGCCGGACACGCACCGGCAAACTACGGCCTCCCCGGTACGGATTGCTGCGGTATGTGACGGACGCGGTGGAAGCCGTCCGGTCGGAACAGACCCTTGCCGTTCCCGTGTCCATCCTTTTCGACCAGTTGCCCCTGCACGAAGTCAAGCTGATGGCCGCGGAGTCGCGCGGGCTTCCCAAGAAGCCCGAAAATGCGCGCTGGCTGCTCAGTTACGCCCGCGGGCTGCGGCATCGGTTGGGACGCATCTACATCAACTTCGGGTCGCCGGTCCCCCTGTACGAGCGCATCGCGTCGTTGCGTGCCGAGGGGCTGACCGACCGGCAGGTGGTCGAACGCGTCGCGCTCGATATCTGCCACCGCCTCAACCAGGCGACCCCGGTGACCGCGACGGCCGCCGTGTGCGTGGCGATGCTCGGCGAAGACCGCGCTCTGACCCTCGACGAGGTATGCGCCACCGTGGCGCCGCTGGCCCGGTACCTGCGCGCGCGTGGCTGGCCCGTCGCGGGCGGCGCCGACCTCACCGACCGCGCCACAGTGTCGCAGACCCTGCACGACTTGGTCGGCTCCGGCGTGTTGACCTGCTACTCCGAGGGACCGATGACGGTGTGGGGGATCGGCAATGACCAGCATCTGATCGTTGCGGTGTACCGCAATAGCGCAGTCCACGTTCTGGTGATGAGAGCGATCGCCGAGCTGGCCTTGCTGGCCATCGTGCGGACCCCGGAGGCCACCAAGCGCACGGGGTGGGAGAAGGCTGTAGCGGTCCGAGAGCTCCTCAAGTTCGATTTTTTCTTTGCGGGCCGTGCTGAATTCGCCGATGAACTGTGGAATGAGTTCGCGATCATGGCCGGACGCAGCATTGACCGCACGGCGCCGCTGGACACCGCCGAGGCCAAGCGCACTCTGAATGAAAGCGAGCTGTTGGTGGCCCATCTCGTGCTCAGACCTTTCGTCGACGCCTACCGAGTGATGGCCGAGGAACTGCTCAGCCTCGGTGCGGCCTGCGACATCGACGAGCATGTGTTGCTCGAGCGGTGTCTTCGCCTCGCGCGGCAATGGTCGCTGCAGCACCGCATCACCGAGGAGTCGGTATCGGGGGAAATGTTTGCCACCGCATTGAAGATGGCGCGGCACCGCGGGCTCCTCGACTCGCGGGCCGCACCATCCGACACCACGGAAGGCCGGGCAGGCCTCGTAGCCGAGCTTGATGACCTGCAGTGGTCGATCGGTGAACTGGCCCGAATGCGTCGGGACTTTGCGCCGGTGTGAGGCGTCCGGGTGTGGCGGCACCGGCGGTCGTTTTGGTAATATGGTAAGACCATAACCGCTACGGCTTTCAATGAGGAGAGGTAATCGATGAGCGAGTTCACCGACATTTCTTACGAGGTCGACAGCGGCCTGGCCTGGATCACTATCAATAGACCCGAGCGGTACAACGCATTTCGGGCGCGCACCCTCGACGAGCTGATCCGGGCGTTCAAATTGGCTTGGGGGAGTTCAGAAGTCGGGGTGATCTGTCTGACCGGGGCCGGCGAGAAAGCTTTCTGTACCGGAGGTGACCAGAAGCAGCGCGCGGAGACCGGCGATTACGGACCGTCCGAAACCGGCCTGTTCGAGGTGGATACGTTGCATCGGGTCATCCGCGACGTGCCGAAGCCGGTCATCGCGGCGGTCAACGGGTTCGCGATCGGCGGTGGCCACGTGCTGCACGTGCTGTGCGACCTGACGATCGCCGCCGAGACGGCGCTCTTCGGTCAGAACGGTCCCCGGGTGGGCTCGTTTGACGCGGGCTTTGGCACCGGATACCTGGCGCGCGTGGTCGGTGAGAAGAGAGCGCGCGAAATCTGGTTCCTGTGCCGCAGGTATTCGGCGCAGCAGGCATACGACTGGGGGCTGGTGAACAAGGTGGTGCCGGCCGACCAACTCAAATCGGAGGTACGGGCATGGGCCGACGAAATCTTGATGCTGTCGCCGACGGCCCTCAAGGTTCTCAAGCAGTCGTTCAACACCGACACCGAACAATTCGCGTCGGTCGGTCAGATGGCGTACTCGACCCTGAAGATGTTCGGCGAGACCTCCGAGGCCCAAGAAGGCATCACCGCATTCAACGAGAAACGTACCCCCGAATTCGCTGCCTACCGGGGTAATTGAGCATGTTCACGGCCGAACAGCTCGATTTCGCTGCCGCGGTCGAGCGATTCTGCGCCGACAACTGTGCCACCGCCGAGCAGCGCGCGCAGCTGACCCAAGGGCTTTCCAACAGCCCCGAGTTGCTGCAGCGTCTCGCCGAACTCGGCTGGCTGGGGGTGTCGATATCCACGCAGTACGGCGGCGGCGGTGCGGGCATGGTCGAAGAGTGCATCTTCCTCGAAGAGACCGCCCGGGGTCAGGCACCGATCCATGCCTACGGCACCGGGCTGACCGCAGCGCAAACATATTTGCGGCACGGCAGCGAATCACAGAAGAAAGAGGTCGTCGGCAACCTGTGCGCCGGCCACTTCGAGGCGATCGCGTTGTCCGAACCCGGCGCGGGGTCGGATCTCGCCGGTGTTCGGACCCGGGCCGTCCGCGATGGCGACCGCTTCATCGTCAACGGCCAGAAGACCTGGATCACCGCCGCGCACTTGGCCGATCACCTGCTGGTGCTCACCAGGACTGATCCCAACGTCGGAAAGCACCACGGCCTGACGTTGTTGTATCTGCCCACCTCGACGCCCGGACTGGACATCAAAGCTATCCAGACGATGGACGGCCACACCGTTAACGACGTGTTCTTCACCGACGTCGTCGTTCCCGTTGACAACGTCGTGGGCGGGATCGGCGATGCCTGGCACCGGCTGATGCGCGGGCTAAACGTCGAACGGCTCATCATCGCTGCCATGTCGCTTGGTGCCGCGCGGCGATCGCTGCAAGACACCATCGCATACGTGCGGACCCGGGAACAGTTCGGCAAGCCGATCGGCGCCTTTCAGGCCGTCCGCCATCGGCTGGCGGATCTGGCAGCCGAGATCGAGTGTTGCCGCGCATACGTCTACCACGTGGCCGCGCAGATCGACGCCGCCCTGGAAGACCAGCTTGCGCGCGAGGGATCGATCGCGAAACTCAAGTGCACCGAGGTGGCCAAGCGAGCCGCGCTCGAGGGGGTACAGCTGATGGGCGGCAATGGCTACACGGTCGAATTCGGCATGGAATCGCAGGTGCGTAAGGCGTTGGCACCACCGATTTACGGCGGCGCCAACGAGATTCAGCGCGAGATCATCGGAAAGAGCCTGGGACTATGACGAGCGTCTTTGATCCGAAGGTGTTGGACGGCAAGCGCATTGTGATCACCGGCGGCGGCACCGGGCTGGGTCGCGGAGTGGCCGCGAGGCTGGTCGCTCACGGCGCCGAGGTGCATCTGTGGGGGCGGCGCGAATCGGTGCTTGCCGAGGCGGCCACTGAGATCTCGGCCGCCCATCCCGGCCGTGTTCACTATCAGCCGGTCAACGTTCGGGACTTCGAATTGGTCGTCGCCGCGGTTGACCAGATTTGGGACCGGCACGGACCGTTGACCGGAGTGCTGAACAATGCCGCCGCGAATTTCATCGCGCCGACTGTCAGTCTGAGCCCGCGTGCGTTCGAGGCGGTCACCTCGACGGTGATGACGGGTTCGTTCAACACGACCCTGGCCGCCGGCAGGCGCTGGATCGCCGAGGGGCTGCCCGGGTCGGTGTTGTCGAATCTGACCACGTGGGTGTGGAGTGGTTCGGCCTTCGTCGTCCCTTCGGCCATGGCAAAGGCCGCGGTGCATGCGATGACGATGTCGTTGGCGGTCGAATGGGGCCGCTACGGCATTCGCCTCAATGCCCTGGCGCCCGGACCGATTCCAACCGATTACGCCTGGGAGATGCTCAATCCGACGGACGAGAGTTCCATCGGTGCCACCCAGGCCGACCAGATTCCGCTCGGCCGTTCGGGAACCATCGAGGAACTGGCCAACCTCACGATTTTCGCCTTCTCCGACGCCTGCGACTACCTCACCGGTGAGACCATCGCGATGGACGGAGGCCAACGGCTCGCCGGGCCCAACACGTTCGCCGGGCTGTCGGCGATGAGCGACGAAGATTGGGCGCAGGCGCGCGAACGCAGCAAAGTGGCTTCGGCGGCTGCGAAGTCCGCGCGCTCGGTGTAGCGGTCGAGGCACCGATGCGAATCATTTCATCGATCGACGAGGCCGTCGACGCCGTCGGCCACGAACTCGGTGCCTCCGATTGGATCACGGTCGACCAGGACCGCATCGATGCCTTCGCGGATGCCACCGGCGATCACCAGTGGATCCACGTCGACGCCGAGCGGGCCCGCACCGAGAGTCCTTATCGCTCGACCATCGCCCATGGCTTCTTGACGTTGTCCTTGATTCCGGCATTGAGCAAGGCCAATTACCGGGTCGAGAACGCCAAAATGGGCATCAACTACGGGCTCAACAAGGTGCGGTTCCTGACGCCGGTTCCGGCGGGCGGCCGCGTCCGGGTGCGGTCTGAGCTCCTCGAGGCCGCCAAGGTCGACGGCAGCACAGTTGACCTGACCGTGCGGCACACGGTGGAACTCGACGGTTCGGTCAAGCCGGCCGCGGTGGCGGAACTGATCGCGCGGATGGTGTTTTAGCCGCCAGTGCGACTTACGGGTACGGCCATGTCACTTGTACGTAATAGGCTAACCTTACGATAGGCCTGACCTTTATGCCGAAGTCGCGACGGATGGAGGAGCGATGGAACCAGTCGAGACGAATTCGGCCCCAACACGCTCGAGTGTCCTGCTCAAGCCGGTGGATGTCCCCAAGGCGTCCGACGTGTTGGCGCGTGAGCTGCGCGAGCGGATCCTCAGCGGCGAGCTGGAAGAGGGTATCGCGCTGCCCGCGGAGCGCGAGCTCGTCAAGCAGACGCAGATGAGCCGGGCCACGGTGCGAGAGGCGTTACGAATCCTGGAGGTTCAGAACCTGGTTCGGGTCAGGGCCGGTCGGGCCGGCGGTGCATTCGTCCAGCGACCGACGACCAAATCGATGGCAAGTTCGGTGAGCATGCTCATCAGGGGCCAGCGGATCAAACTGGCTGATCTCATGGAGACGCGTGAGGCATTGGAGCCGTTCTGCGCCGAGTTGGCCGCCCGAAAACGAACTGATGATGATCTGGCGGCGCTGGACCGCGCCAATGACGCCATCGCCGATCCCGACGCCGACCTGCCCGCGTTTCTGCAGGCCAACCTCGACTGGCACGTGGGTGTCGCGATGGCGAGTCACAACGAGTTGTTGATCGGATTCATGATCGCGTTGTCGCAGGCCATCTATACCGGAACGGAGAATGCGGCGTTCGTCGACGACAACGTGCGCGCGGTGACTGCGCGTGCGCACCGGTCGGTTACCACCGCCATCCGCGGTCACGACCCGGATGCTGCCAGTCGGCGCATGCGACGCCACGTGCACAGCTACGCCAAGGCCGCGCTGGCCGTGGACAAGCGTCAAGCGATCAGCGTCGAGGACTGAGCCACTCGCCGGCAGGGCCCACCGCTCGCATATGTGCGGCACACGCCCGTCACGACGGGGCCGGAAGCGCAAGGGGCGGTTCGGTTTTCGCGATAACCTCGTCAACACTGACACCGGGTGCGGTCTCGATCAGGCGCAGGCCGTCGTCGGCGACGTCGATGACGGCGAGATCGGTGAAGATTCGATTCACGCAGCGCTTACCGGTGAGCGGCAACGTGCAGTGGTCGACGATCTTCGCGCTGCCGTCCTTGGCGGTGTGGTCCATCATCACGAAGACTTTTGCTACGCCGTGCAATAGGTCCATCGCCCCGCCCATGCCCTTGATCATCTTGCCGGGGATCGTCCAGTTGGCCAGGTCGCCGGCGGCCGAGACCTGCATGGCGCCGAGCACCGCGACGTCGAGGTGTCCACCGCGGATGATCCCGAACGAGGACGACGAGCAGAAGAACGCCGCACCCGGCAACGTGGTGACCGTCTCCTTGCCGGCGTTGATCAGGTCGGCGTCGAGGTCCTCGCGCCGCGGGTACGGCCCGACACCGAGGATCCCGTTTTCCGAATGCAAGACGACGGTGATGTCGGCGGGAATGTGGCCCGGGATCAGGGTCGGCAACCCGACGCCGAGGTTGACGTACTGCCCGTCGTGCAGTTCGGCGGCGACCCGCGCCGCCAGCTCGTCTCGGCTCCAACTCATTCGGCGTCACTCTCCCCCGCGAGCGGGAGGACCCCGACATCGCTTTTGCTGTGCATCGTCGTCGGCGCGGTCATGGCCGCACCGTCTCCTTTTCGATCTGCTTCACCGGGCTGGGCACATGCACCACCCGGTGTACGAAGATCCCCGGGGTGTGCACCTGGGCGGGGTCTATCTCGCCCGGTTCGACCAGGTGCTCAACCTGCGCGATGGTGATCCGGCCCGCTACGGCACAGTCCGGGTTGAAGTTGGCGGCCGCCGCATGGTAGACGAGGTTGCCGTGCCGGTCGCCTTTGAAGGCGTGCACCAGTGCGAAGTCAGTGCGGATGGCTCGTTCCAGCACGTAAGTGACCCCGTCGAATTCGCGGGTTTCCTTCGGCGGCGAGGCAACAGCCACCGAACCGTCTGGGTGGTACCGCCACGCCAGACCGCCGTCGGCCACCTGCGTCCCAACCCCCGCGGGCGTGTAGAAGGCGGGGATCCCGGCCCCGCCGGCACGCAGCCGCTCGGCCAGCGTTCCCTGGGGAGTCAGCTCCAGCTCAAGCTCACCGGCCATGTACTGGCGGGCGAATTCCTTGTTCTCCCCGACGTAGGAGTTGATAGTGCGTCGGATCCGCTTGTGTTGCAACAACACTCCCAAGCCGATCCCATCCACGCCCAGGTTGTTCGAGACCGTCTCCAGATCTTGGACCCCGAGCTCCAACAGCGAAGCAATCAGCGCCTGCGGGATGCCGCAGAGCCCAAACCCGCCCACGGCCAGCGACGACCCGTCCGTCACGTCGGCAACAGCCTCCGCCGTCGTTGCCACGACCTTGTCCATCGTCACAAGCCTCCTCGGGGCCTCAACTCTTGGGCATGCCGAGAATCCGCTCGGCGACGATGTTGCGCTGAATGAAGGTTGAGCCGCCCGCAATCGCCGTGCCCCGGGCTTGATACGCCAGCCGTAGCCACCGCTGGTGCGACACCGATGACGAATCGGCGCCGCCCTTCTCGGCGAGCGCGAACTGTCCACCCATCTCGTCAAGCTCAAGCCCGAAATCGGCGATGTCCTCCACCAGTGGGCAGAAGTACAGCTTCCCGATCGACGTGACCGGTCCCGGCGGTCCGCCGCCGGCAGCTCCGGTGATGACCCGCTGTCCGATCAGGTAGTGCACCAGCGCTCGCCCGTACAAGTCGGCAATCCGTTGCCGCACCAGCTGATCGGCGCCCAGGGGGCTGCCTGCGTCAGTGGTGCGGGCCGCGATCTCGCGGACCAAATCGTTGACCGCGCCGGTCGTGTTCACTCGGCCGGTGGCGATCGCAACCCGCTCGAACGCCAAGGTGCCCATCGCGACCTGCCAGCCGCCGTCTACCGCACCGACGACATCGTCATCGGGGACGAACACATTGTCGAGGAAGACCTCGTTGAATTCGGACTCGCCCAGCATGTGTGCCAATGGACGAACGTCGACGCCGGGGCTGTTCATGGCGAGCAAAAAATACGTGATGCCACGATGGCGCGGCCCGCCGCCGGTGCGGGCAAGCAGGATCGCGTGTGCTGCCAGCTGGGCTCGGCTGGTCCAGATCTTCTGGCCCTGGATTTGCCACCCGCCATCCACCTTCGTAGCGGTGGTGCGCAACGAGGCCAGATCCGAACCCGCTTCAGGCTCGGAGAACAATTGGCACCAGACCTCCTCGCCGGTGAGGATCGGTCGGAGGTAGCGCTGCTGCTGGGCTGGGGTGCCGAACTCGATGATCGTGGGCCCGGCAAAGTCCTCGCCGATGATATTGAGCCGCTCGGGGGCACCCGCCCGGTCGAGTTCCTCGTTGAACACCGCACGTAGCTTGGCGTCGGCGCCGCCCCCGCCGTACTCCTTCGGCCAGGACAGCCCGGCATAGCCGGCGTCGTACAGCAGCCGCTGCCAGGCGCGCCAGTAGTCGAGCTTGTCCTCGAGGCGCGCGGGTTCAGGTCCGCCGAGCCGCGGCAATGTGTCGCGCAGCCACGTGCGCGCCCGGGCGCGGAATTCGGCCTCGGCGGGACTGTCTTTCAATTCCATTTGGGGTCCATCAGCTGGCGCCCGCAACTTCTCTCGCCCGCGCGGCTTCCTCCTCGAGGCGCCGCGCGATGTCATTGCGCAGTTCGTGTTTGAGGACCTTGCCGGTTGCGGTCATGGGCAGGCAATCGACCACGACGACGCGCTCGGGTGTCTTCTGGATCGGCATGCCGCGCTCCAGTAGAAACTCGCGCATATCGTCGACGGTCGGAGCCTCGTGGCCCGCCGCGGCGACCACGAAGCAGCACACCCGCTCACCGAGGCGTTCGTCGGGCATACCTACGACCGAGAACGCCCGCAGCGCAGGATGATGCGCCAGATGATCCTCGATCTCGCGGACGCTGATGTTCATCCCCCCGCGAATGACGATGTCCTTAGTCCGACCGGTTACTCGGACGTAGCCGTCCTCGGTCATCTTTCCCAGATCGCCCGACTTGGAAAAGCCGTCCCGAGTGAACAGGGCCGCGGTTTCCTTGGGATTGGCGAGATATTCGATCATGTGGGCGGGCCCGCGATAGGCGATGTCGCCCTCACCGCCGCGAGGCACCTCGTTGCCCTTGTCATCGACGATCTTGATCTCTGCACCAGGCATCGCCTTGCCGTCCGAGGTAAGCGCGCGCGACACGTCGTCCGTGACAGAACATGTTGTGGTGACCAGGTTTTCGCTGCGCCCGTAGAGGCTGAGCACCTTGACGTTGGGCAGCGTCATGCCGGCCCGCTCGACGACCGCGGCGGGGATTGGCGCGCCCGCACATGTCCACAAGCGCAACGTGGAGAGGTCGTGGTGCTCGGCGTCGTAGTCCGACAACAATGTGTGCAGGAAGGTGGGAGCGGTTACCGCCGCCGTGCAGCCGAAGCGCTGAATCTCCTCGATACCGCGAACCGGATCCCACTTGGCCATGACATGTGTCGCCGCCCCGGTCAACATCGGCAGCAACACGCTGGTGACGAGCCCGGTGGTGTGGGCGATGGGCGAGGGCCCGAACTGGACATCGGCCTCGGTGTAGCCGAACGGCCCGACCAGCGCACGCGCGCCCGCACAGTAGGTGTTGAACGTGTGGACGCACCCCTTGGGCCGCGATGTCGTTCCAGAGGTGTAGACGATGACGAACGGGTCGTCGGGGCCGGGCGGGGGGCCCAATTCCGCACGGGCGCTGTCGTCGTCGGTGTCCGCCTCCAGCTGGGTCAGGGTGAAAACGTTGGCGCCGGCATCAGTTTCGGCGGTGCTGTCTGGTCTGGTGACCGCGATCGTGACTTCCGGATGTTCTTGGCGTATACCGAGATACATGTCCAGATAGCCGAATTTGCCGAAATGCGCCGGAGTGAACACCGCCCGTACCCCGGAGTTGGACAGCACGTAGCCGACGTCTTCGTGCCGGTAGATCGGCATGATCGGGACCATGATGACGCCCAATCGCGACAACGCGGTCAGCACCTGGATGAACTCCACCCAGTTGGGCAACTGCACGGCGGCTGTGTCACCGCGTCGCAAGCCATGCCGGTGCAGACCGACAGCCAGACGTTGCCCGGCGTCGAAGAGCTCCCGGAACGTGAACGATCGCGTTCCGTCGGTCGCGAACACCTTGTCGGGGTTTTCCTCGACGCGCCGGGCCAGGAGGTCGTGAAACGTGTCGCTGGACCACAATCCCGCGCGGTAGTAGTGGTCGATTTCTTGCGGGCTGTAGCGGGTGGTGTACGAGCTTGGCTTCATCGCGCTGTCCTCGGTTCTCGGGATCCGCCAGCGGGCGGCCAGGAGGCGTAATCCTACATATTATAGAATGGTCAGACCGAAACGACAAGGATTCAGGTCTCGCCGGGGTGGGGGCGTTCACGCGTTGCGCCATCGTGGGGACCGTTTTTCCTTGAAGGCCAGCACTCCTTCGGCCAGGTCCTCGGTGGTGAAAGCCAAGGCGAGCTGGGCCTGCAGATAATCGAGCGCCGACTCCAGCGGCAGGTCCCGGGTCGCCGCCAGCGCCCGCTTGCCCATGCCCATCAACAGCGGTGATTTGGCGGCGATGTCGGCGACCCACTGGCGCAGGGCGTCGTCGAACTCGGCGTCGGGCACTACCTTGTTGACCAGCCCGGCGGCGGCCGCTTCGGCCGCGGTGATCAGCCGGCCGGTCATCATCAGCTCGTTGGCGACCAGCCGTCCGGTGGCGCGGAAGATCAATGCCGAGATCATGAACGGAAAGGCGCCGACGTTGATCTCCGGGCAGCCCAACCGGATTGACGACTTGGCGATGACGAGGTCGCAGGCCAAGGCGATGCCCAGCGCGCCGGCGAGCACGTCGCCGTTGGCGGCGCAGACGACCGGCTTGTCGATTGCGGTCAGCGTGCGAAACAACGTGGGAAATCGCGCCAGGCCGGCGTATTTGGCGATCGTCGGGCGATCATCGGCGAACGCGTCGAGGTTTCCTCCGGAAGAGAAGATCCGCGGGTGCGATGACGTCAGCACGATCACCCTGACCCGCGAATCAGATGCCGCGCGCCGCAGCAGCGAGGTCAGCTGATCGAGCAGCGCGTCGGACAGCGCGTTACGTCGGTCGGGGTCGTTCAACGTCAGGTAGGCGGCCAAGGCCCCGGTGTCTGGGTCGCCGGGGACGGTCGCTTCGAGCCGGTAGGTGACCAGTTCGGGGGATTCGGTCACAGTGCGCCTCCTAGTGGTGCGTCAGTACGCATTTGCCGAACGTGCGTCCGCTCTCCAGGTATTCGTGTGCTTCGGCCGCCCGGTCCAGCGGGAACTCGCGGTCAATCACCGGCGCGTGCACCGAGCACCGATCGATCATGGCGAGCAGGCCGGCGAAATCCCTGCCGCTGCCCATGGTCGTTCCGAGCAGATCGAATTGACCGAAATAGAAGCTGCGGATGTCCATGTGGGCCGTCTGTGCCGCGTTGGCGCCGAGCACCACGAGCCGGCCGCCGGGCCGCAGTGCGCGCACGGACTCGCTCCAGCGGCCGACGGGGTCGAGGATCAGATCGAACCCGGCGTTGTCGGGCGACATGGCACGGGCCTGCTCGGGCCAGTCCGGCTCGCTGTGCAGCACGCCGCCGCGAGCACCGGCGGACACCGCGCGCTCGATGGTGTCGGGCGAAGAGGACGTCACCGTGATGCCGGCCCCAGCGGCGACCGCGAGGGCGGTCGCCATGGTGGCGATCCCGCCGCCGGCGCCGATCACCAGCATCGACTCACCCGCCCGTAGCCGTCCGCGCACAAACAGGGCCCGGTAGCTCGTGACTCCGACGAGCGGCAGGGCCGCAGCCTCGGCCCAGCTCAGGCCCGCAGGCTTGGCGGCCAGGCAGTCGGCGGGCACGCTGACCAGCTCGGAGTAGGTGCCGTTGGTGTGGTCGCCAAGGATCTCCCAGCCGCTGCTGGGCGCTTCGTCGCGGCCACCCCAGTTCAGCGACGGTAACACCACCACGTGCTCTCCGGTGTCGGTGCGCACGCCGGCGCCGTCGGCGCCGATGATGTGCGGTAGCGGCGAACCGTAGCGGCCCTGGCGAACCAGGACGTCATGCCAATTCAGGGCACTGGCGCGCAGCGCCACGGTCACCCAGCCCGGCCGTGCGTTCGGGTCCGGAAATTCGCCTGGACGTAACACCGCGGCGGTGCCGAATTCATGCATGATCACAGCGTGCATGTCCACCTCCTATGGCCTGACCATTAGACCATTACCTACAATGGCGTACAAGCGCGACCGGAGACGGACCGATACTCGCCCGGATGGCCCGCCCGCAAATATTGACGCGCGAGTAAAGGTTTGCGAAGCCATTGTGTCCTGCGTAACACCTGCTCTATACTTTGGTCCAATGGTCTGACCGTTTAGACGAAATGGCTGGCTCCTAAGGGGCGGGAGGAGTGGTGATGGTCTCGCGAGTACTCATGGCCTCCATCGCGGAGGACCCGGCGGTGGTTGCGCGTGCCGAGGCAACCGTCGCGGCGGCCGCCGACCACCTCGAAGTGCCGCCTCCCGACCTGACGCCGACTGCGTTAGCGCACCAGTTGGACAACCTCAGGCAACGCCTCGAGCAGCGGCTCGCGCCGACAGCCGAGCCGACAGCCGACTGGGCGTCAACCACCGAAATCCTGATCTCGGTCCTGAGGCTGCAGTGCGAACTCCTCGACTACGATCTGGCTCGCCGGGTCAAATCCATGTCGGAGATCCGTCACGCCCTGGGGTACCTGCGGGGTCTGCCGCCGCGCAAGATGATTTACGCCGCCCCGGAGGTACTGAGCCGCGAGTTGGCTTTTGCGCGGACCCTGATCTCCACCGTGCGCGGTTCGCTGTGGCTGCCCCAGCACCTGCATATCGAAGACCAAGGGGCCGACCGCCATTCGCGACAGTTCCTCGAGTACGTAGTGGGCCGCCACATCCAGCTGGCGGACGCTCCGCTGGAGACAGAACTCGTCCGCAAGCGGTGCGGCGCCTTCGCGCCGTCGCCGATGGAAGACAGACGCACGTTCAAGGAGCTCGTCGAAGCCTCCGGCTGCTTTGGTTATATCGCCGCTCCTATCACCGTTCAGGGCAGGGCAATCGGGATTCTGCATGCCGACCGCCCCGAGCCCCACGGAATAGTGACGATGGACCATCTCGAACAGTTGGAGGCATTCGCCGAGTGTCTCGCCGTGGCGTTCGAGAGCGCGGCGCTCGAAGAGAAGGCGGCGCAACAACGCGTCAAAGTCGACAATGTGTGCGGCAACGTCGACGAGTTGCTCTGCCGGTCAACCCGGTCGGCGTTGTGGTCATTGCCAGCCGTGGCGCCGGGACCGCGAAACGATGCCTATTACCGCGGCAATCAACCCGCTGCCCCCGCGTTGACCTCCCGCGAACGAGACATCATGTCGCATGTGGCGACCGGGGCCACCAACGGCCAGATTGCCCGGTGTTTGGTGATCTCCGAGGGGACGGTGAAGTCCCACCTGAAACACATTGCCAAAAAGCTCAATACGTCCAGCAGGGCAGCGGCGGTCGCGACCTATGCCGGCATCGCCACCGCTGATGTCGGGGTGTCGCGATGAGCACCCGCGCGATGGTGGCCCGGCTCAACGAACTCGATGAACAGCTATGTAGCGCGTTCGGCATCGCCCGGTCGGGTGAGGCGACGACTCTCGACGAGGCCATCACGATGTCGGCCGCCACCACCGAGCGACTGGTGACCCGCGAACGCGGCGTCGGCGACGACGCCGCGTCACCGATCGGACAGAGCCGCCTGACAGATTTCCTGCAGGCGCAGGTCGAAGCGCGCCAGATGAGAGCCGGTGACCGCGTCGATGTGGTGCGGTCGCTGACCGCTGGCATCCGTCGCATGAAGAAGGCCGGATCGCTGCAAGGGCTCGGCCGCCAAGCCTGTACCGAACTTTCTGAAGTGCTGGGTTTCGACAGCGCGTTGTTGTCATTCGTCGAAGACGACGGATTCGTCGTCGAGGAATCCGACCACGGCCTTGGCGGCCCCACGGTGATCCCGCGTCGTGAATGCGCAGCCGAGCGGGCCTGTATTCGGCTGCGTGACACCACCCGGACGAATGAGGCCGACATGCCCGCCTCGCCCGGCTATCGGGAGCTGCTCGGCTCCGCGCACTATCTCGTCGCCCCAGTCATCGCGAAATCGCGGGTGATCGCACTCCTTCACGTCGGCCGTCGCAGCGAAGACGGCGTCTCCGCCGGTGACGTCGATGTGCTCGATGCGTTCGCCTCCGCCTATACATTGCTTCATGAGAAGATGCTGAATACCGAACGGGTGCAACAACAGCGGACCTCGATCGCCCGCGCGGCGGCGCGGCTGACCGAGGAAGCAGACCGCATCGCCGCAGCAGCCATCAGCTTCGATGTCGAAGACGACACTCGTGTCGAGCCTCCGACCATAGCAGCGGATTCCGCGCTGGCAGCCACCCTGTCACACCGTGAACGCCAAGTATTCGAACGGCTGGTCCTGGGAGCCTCCAACGCCGAGATCGCCGACGAACTCGTCATCACCGTCGAAACGGTCAAGACACACGTGAAGAGGATCCTTCGCAAGATCGGCGCCATCAACCGGTCGGAGGCGATCGCCCTCTACCTGGAGGACACCAGGACCGCGTCTCGGCGGCGCAGCCGGTAACCATGCACGACAATCCTTTTCACCCGTCGGCGTGGTCTCCGGTAGCGGGGTTCACCGATCTGACCGATATCACCTATCACCGCCATGTCACCGAGCCCACGGTGCGGGTGGCGTTCAACCGGCCCGAAGTACGCAATGCGTTTCGTCCGCACACGGTCGACGAGCTGTATCGCTCGCTGGATCACGCCCGGATGTCTCCCGATGTTGGAGTGGTGCTGCTGACCGGCAACGGGCCGTCGCCAAAAGACGGTGGTTGGGCATTCTGCTCCGGTGGCGACCAACGCATCCGCGGCCGTGGCGGCTACCAGTACGCAAGCGGAGAAAACGCGGACACTGTTGATGTCGCCAGCGCGGGGCGACTGCACATCCTCGAGGTGCAGCGGTTGATCCGGTTCATGCCCAAGGTGGTGATCTGCCTTGTCAACGGATGGGCCGCGGGCGGCGGGCACAGCCTGCACTCCACCTGCGACCTGACCCTGGCCAGCCGCGAGCACGCCCGCTTCAAGCAGACCGACGCCGATGTCGGAAGTTTCGACGGCGGCTACGGCAGCGCGTATTTGGCCCGGCAGGTGGGCCAGAAGTTCGCCCGCGAGATCTTCTTCCTGGGCCGGCCTTACAGCGCCGAGCAGATGCATCGCATGGGCGCGGTCAACGAGGTCGTCGACCACGCCGAGCTGGAGACGGTGGGATTGCAGTGGGCAGCCGGCATCAACGCGAAATCGTCTCAGGCGCAACGGATGTTGAAATACGCGTTCAATCTGATCGACGATGGCCTGGTGGGCCAGCAGCTCTTCGCCGGGGAGGCGACGCGGCTGGCCTACATGACCGATGAGGCCGTCGAGGGCCGCGACGCGTTCCTGGAAAAGCGCTCCCCGGACTGGACACCGTTCCCGCGACACTTCTGACGCGTCTGCTGGCGCCAGTTACGCCGCGGAAATGCCGCCGTTGACGCTGATTGCCTGCCCCGTCAACCGCGCCGCCGCAGGGCTGCACAAGAACACCGTCAGCGCGGCGATGTCGTCGGCCGTCGGTACACCGAGCTGAGCTTGCTTGGCCGCTCGCGCAAACAGTTTGCCGCTGAACCCGTCGGCCGTGATGCGTTCGGTGGAGGCGGTGCCGTGGACGAGCGACGGCGTCAGCGCATTCGCGCGGATGCCGTACCGCTTCTCCTCGATGGCGATTGTTCGGGTGAACATCACGATGGCCGCCTTCGCCGCGCCGATCACCGCTTCGCCCGGCGTGGCGGTCTTGGCCGCGTCGGAGGCCACGTTCACGATGACGCCGCTGCGACGATTACGCATGCCCGGCAGCACCGCGCTGGCCATATGCATTGACGGCAGCGCCAGTTGGGTGACCATGCGACCGATGTCGGCTGTCGGGATGTCGATGAACAGCTCCGGCCGCACGTCCGCGGCGGTGCTGCACATCAGGATGTCGATACCCGACAGGATCTGATCGGCCTCTGCCGCGACAGTGGCTGCGGTGCTGGGATCGGTGGCGTCACCGGCGACGAAGTGCACGGCGGCACCGAGTTCGGCGATCGACTTCGCGGCGAGTTGGCCTCGTTCGGCGTTGCGGCCGACGATCACGATCCGTGGTACGCCGGCTGCGGCGAGTGCCCGGGCTGAGGCCAACCCGATGCCGGCGGTGCCGCCGACGATCAGAGCAGTAGATGCGTCCAGGTCCTGGGGTGCAGGCAGGTCGACTCGGTTCTCGGTCATCGGTTCGTCCTCACGGTTGTTGGTATCTCCATGGAGCGGGAGTGGCGCGGACTGCGGGAGGCGCGGATACCCGCTGCAGCCACTGCAAGAGGTCGTCGATCACCTCTGCCCGGTTGACCTCGTTGAGGATCTCGTGGCGGGCCTCGTCGTAGACGCGAACGGTGACATCGTCGAGACCGGCGGCGCGGTAGCGGTCCACTAGTGCCCACAGCAGCGTGAGCCCGGCGTTGACGGGGTCCCTCGATCCAGCAGCCACGTACAGCGGCAGGTCGCGGGGAATGCGTGCCACCTGGGCGGGGTCGGCGAGTAGCCGGGCGCCGGCGAACATGTCGTTCAGCGACGCGGTGTCGAGGCCGAATCCGCACAGCGGATCTGCGAGATACGCGTCGACGACCGACTCGTCGCGGGAAAGCCAGTCGAAATCCGTCCGGGCCGGCTGGAATGCGGCATTGAAGGCGGACAGTTCCAGATCGCGGGACAAGTCCAAGGCCGGTTCCAGAAGGTCGACGGCCGCGGTTCCGGTGAGGGCGATCGCGTCGACGTCGGCGCCGTGATCCAGCAGAAACTGTTGAGCGGCAAACGAACCCATGCTGTGGGCGACCATCACAAGCGGCAGGCCCGGATGGTGTGATCGCGCTCGGGTGACCACCATATTCAGGTCATCGACCAGTGCCCACCACCCGTGGTCTCCCAGGTGCCCGGGTTCGTCGGCGGCGGCCAGGGACGCGCCGTGTCCTCGATGGTCGTGTCCGTACACCACAAACCCCTGGGAGGTGAGCGCGTCGGCAACGTGGTCGTATCGGCGAATGTGCTCGCCCATGCCGTGGACCAGCACCACGACGCCCGCGCCGGTATGGCCGTCCTGAGCGGCCCAGCGATACCCGGCGAGCTGCCTGCCGTCGGCGGAACGGCAGGAGAACGTCTCGGGCTCCATCACCAGGTTCCCCTCACTCGAATGCGCCGAGGCGCCGGAGGAGGCGAGCCAGGCATCATAGCAAAAACATTAAAATGGTCAGACCGAAATAGTCAAGTTTCAACACCCGCCGGACAGGGGGCTCGCTATGACACCGGCTCGGCCCGACGTATAGCCCAACAGCGCGGTGGCGCTGTCGGTCAACGCAATGCTGGGGATCGGGTGTTCGCTAGTCAAGGGCCTGTGAACGGCAGCGTCGAATTGGCCGCGGGCGTTAGAGTGCGGGCTTCTCAGCAAGGTGCAGTGCGAAATCGCGGACATTCGCGGTAACCACGTCATCGGCCAAACTGGTCTCGGTGTGCGCAACGCATTCCGTCGCGAGGCGGAGCATCCGCGGCCCTTCGTCCATGAGCAACTGTCTCAATCCCAGCGCGGCGCAGGTCCTCAGTGCTGGCGCGAGGAGGCGTTGTGCTTCGTCAGTGTCCCCTGCCGTGGCCAGGCAGAGCGCAAGTTGAATGGTGGCTTTCAGGTGTGCACGTGGGCGTTGGTCTTGATCGACATGCTCGATACGAGAGCGTGCTCGCTGGCAAGCGATCGCCAGTGCGGGTCCCGTCCCATCGATCAGGAGCAACCGGATTTGCGAATCTTCCGTGAATTCGGCTGTGACATCGCCGATTGCGTCGAGCGGTTGAGGCCCTGCGCTCGTGATCCGCCGTGCCAACGACTCGTCGATCTGCTCGCCCGATATCGCGGCGAGTCGGACAGTCTCATGCAGCAAGCGCGCCTCTAGCCGCGGAAGTTGCAACGTTCTCGCGATATCCAGGCCATCGGCCAGCCGGCGACGCGCACTTGCCGTATCGCCGCGCGTGAATTTCAGCCGAGCCCCGGTCCCGAATGTTGCGAGCATGAAGTCGACCAGGCCGCCTTCGGCGCCGAGTTCGCAGGCGCCGTCGAGCAATGCCTCGGCTTCGTCGAGTTGACCCCTTTCGTAGAGAAGTTCACCCAACAAGGATCCGGCGAGCTTTGCAAGGTAGGCTGGGCGTCCCGACGGCAGCAGCCCGATCCGGATCGCGTGTCGCAGGTGCGCTTCGGCGCCGGCGAGGTCCAGCTGCTCGTTCGACGCGATCGCCGCGAGACAGTATCCGTAGCCGACGGTGAGCGCCCCGGAGATGCGTTGATGGTATTGGCGTCCCCACCTCTGCCAGTGCAACGCGTCGTCGAAGTCGAAGACCCGGATGGCACGAAATGAGCCGACATCGGCTGCCCGGCAAAGAATCCAGGGGTGCAGCGTGTCCACCCTGTCGACACAAGCCTGAACGGCATCGGCGGCTGCGGAGGTGTCGATGCGGTCCTGGAAAGCGGCGACTACCGCGTGGATCAGCTCCATCTCGGCGCGGAGGTCGCCAGATTGCTCGGCGGGAACCGACTCGATGCCGGCGTCGGCCAACCGAAGCGCCTGCTCTACCGCCGCCGGGCGGTGCAGGACGGCGTTCGCCCACGCGAGGTCGACCTGCAGCCTCGGGCGCGTATCCGCGTGTTGCGCCGGCAGCTTGGCCGCGAGCCCGATCAGCGTGCTCATCTGTGACCGTTCGATGAGGTCCGAAGCCGCCTGTTCGACGGCATCGACCGCCTGTCGTGCGTCTCCGGCGAGGATTAAGTGATCGACGGCCTGGCTGAGCATGTGGTGTTCGGAAAACCACTGTGCGGCTTTGTGATGCAGTTCCGGTATGCGATCTTCCGCATCGCGTTCGAGACGGTGCAACAGGTAGTCGGCGAACAGGTGATGGTATTGAAACCACGACCCTTCGGTGTCGGTCCTGCGCAAGAAGAGATCGCGGTCTTCGATCTCTTCGAGGACGCCTTGACTACGCCGGTTACCCGTGAGTGCGGTCGCCAACCCGTGACAGATCTGTTTGGTCATGCAGGTCGACAGGAGAAAGTCGAGGAGATCGGGCTCCAGGCTGTCCAGAACGTTAGAGGCCAAGTACTCGCCTATCGCTTTGTGCCGGCCAGACAGATTTTGGATGAGCGCGGCAGGATCGGAATGGTCACGAAGCGACAATGACGCGAGTTGCAGTGCGGCTGCCCATCCGTCGGTGGAGCCCTCGAGTTCAGCCACATTGGCTGTAGTTAGGTCGAGGCCACACTGATCGACCAGCAGCGCCCGGGATTCGGCCACATCGAACTTGAGTACCGACGAGTCGATTTCATTCAGCTCCCCCTGGACCTCCATCGTGGAGAGGGGTAGCCCCGCCCGGGTGCGACTCGTGACAATCAAATGCAAGTGATGGCAACTGTTCTCGAGCAGATAGCCGAGGGCCGCCGTTGTTTCGGTGCTGCTCACGCGATGCCAATCTTCCATCACCAGTGCGAGAGTCTGTTTATCGGAATGCAGGCAATCGATCAAAGCGCTTAGGACGTACTGGTGCGCGTCTTCCAGATGACCTTCAAATTCTTGCTGGAGCGCCGCCGCGAGGTCTGGAAGGGTTCGCCGAATCGCCTCAATCAGGTGGGCGAGAAACCAGGCCGTGTTGTCATCGTCGCTATCGATTGCCAACCATGCGGTCTTCACCCCCTGTGCGGTCAGTACGTCGGCCCACTGCGCAGCCAGGGTGCTCTTTCCGTAGCCGGCGGGCGCGTGGATGAGAACCAGCTTCGGCCTTGGCCCCGAGCTCATGCGGTCGAGGATTCGGCGCCTCGGCACTGTCGGCCGAGTGAAGGTCGGCGGTCGAAACCGTGTCGGTGCGCTCGGCGGATAGTGCGCTCGTCGGCCAGCAGATGACACGTCCGACCGCAATCCCAGCGCGGCCGAATGCGCAGCTGCAACGGGAGTTTTCGTGCCGGTTGCCGATCCATCGGTGTCGGTCGGTGGCGGTGGTAATTCCAGTGGGACGTCGGCGATACTGAGACCGATTTGGGTGGCGGCCGTTCGCAGCATCTCACCGAACGCCGCGGCTGAGCTTGGGCGCCGTGCCGGATTGATGTTCAACCCGAGCTCTAACGCCGAGCAGATCGGCTCCGGGACGCCATTCGTGCGGAGATCGGGAATTGGGCCCGCCTTGACGCGGCGAACAAACGCAATGGGGTTCTCGCCGGATCGAAATGGGAAAGGTGGGTCGCGGTTAAGCAGTGTGAAGACCGTGGCCGCCAGACCGTAAACATCCGCAGCTGGCGAGGCGGGGCGACCCTCGAACAGCTCCGGCGCGGTGTAGGAGGGGGATCCGGCCACGAAGTCCGGGGCCGTCTCGCGGCTTCCCGTGATGCGCGCGATGCCGAAATCGCTGAGTTGCGGTTCCCCGTAATCCGTAAGAAGGACGTTGGCGGGTTTGACATCACGATGAAGAACACCCGCGCGGTGAGCGGTTTCCAGCGCGCCCGCCAGGCGCACCCCTATCGTCAACGCTTCACGTGCTGCGAGCGGTCCGTCGTCATGTATCCAGGCAGCGAGCGTGTTTCGACGGTGATACTGCATCACAATGTACGGACGCCCGGTGAAGGTTAGCCCGCTATGCAGCACGGGCACGATGTTCGGGTGGCCCGAGACCCGGCCCATCGCCCGCTGCTCGCGCGCGAACTTTTCGAGGTCAAAGTCGTCGCGATCCGAGCTGAGTACCTTCACCGCGACGAGACGGTCGAGTGCTGGTTCGTTGCACCGATACACGACGCCGAATCCGCCGCGCCCCACCGGCTCAGCGCCGTGGTAGCCCTCTGCCTCCAGCTCGGCGACAATTCCCAGAGAGCTGTGTTGAGTGGCATCGGGACCGGCTGTCACGGTTTCTTCCCAGAGCATGCATTGGCGCGCGGCGGGCCCGCAGATCGGTTCCGGCCGACGCAACGTGTGGTTGCGCAACCACGTGTGAACGTTCCCATTGCCGATGCCTTCGTTGCAGGCGCCTATCGTACTCCCGCGAACCAGACGTCGGTGCGATGGCGAAGGCACAGCGCTTCCTTAAGCCAGCCTGTCGCTCGCCCGGCCGAGTTACTCATGGGCTTTCGGACGCTCGCGCAAGTCTGAGCCCGGTGATCGAGAGGGGCGGCTGGTACTTTCGCCACCCGTTGACGACCAAGTGGGCTCCGGTGATGAAAACTGGGACAAGCACCGGGGCGATGACCATTAGGAAGACAGAAATTCCGGGTAGATACGACATCGTTTCGCTCACATTTCTTCGCTTTTGCGGACCGATCGAAATCGGCATTCGTTGTGGACCACCATCAAGTCGGAGGCGTCCACGAATGTGCTTAGACGCAACCATGTGATCCACGTCCGTTACGTCGTTGTCTTCGAAGTCTCGCCGAGTTCGGCCCACCGCGCGTCATCATGTCGGGCGACTTTGACCTCCCAATGGAGGGAATTCGCGGGGATTTTCGCGTCAGGTAGGCCTTGGCCCGCCGAGGTTCTCGATGCCATCGTCGGCAGCGGGTCCATCGAAATCGGTGGTGGTGAACACCAACCCGCAGTCGGTCCACCGGACCTAGATGGAGCCGCGGGCTCGGCCCGGGCCCGCAGCGGGTGTTCGGTGTCTTCCGGGGCCCCTCCCCGTGGTGTTGTCACGACGCTCCACTGATGTTACATTTTTACATCAGCTGATGTGAGTACGTGTAGACACGCGCGCACAATCAGCGATCACCGGAAATCAATCGGAAAGGAGCGATACATGGATCAGAAGACCAGCCTCAGATTCCAGCTCATCAGCGCCTGGTGTGGCCCCGCATTTTTGGTCACCTTCGTGCTGTTCTGGGGGGTAATCGGGCGCAACATCCCAAATCCGTCACCCGCGTTGAGCGCGGCAGACCTCGCCGCTCGCTATTCGCAGCACCTAGGGGAGATTCGTCTGGGTTTCATCGTCGCCCTTATCACCGTTTGCTTGTACATGCCGTGGTGTTCGTATATCAGCGCCCGGATGGCGAAGATCGAGGGCGGGTACCCGGTGCTGGCTAATCTGCAGCTCATCGGTGGTGCTTTGACCGTCATGGTCGTGTCGTTCAGCTGTTGCTTCTGGGCCATCGCGGCGTTTCGGCCCGAGCGGGACCCGGCGTTGATCCAGCTGCTCACCGACACCGGCTGGCTGGTCATCGACCTGCAGTATGCGTGCACGACGTTGCAGATGGTGGCGCTCGCCCTGGCAGTTCTGGCGGACCGGAAGAACAAGGCCACGCCTCTCATGCCGAACTGGGTGTGCTACCTCACCATCTTCTGCGCGGTCAGCTTCTTCCCGGCGAGCCTCACCGGCGTTCTGAAGACCGGCCCGTTCGCCTGGAATGGCGTCATGAGCTACTACTTCCCGTACTTCTGCTGGTTGTGCTGGGAAATAATTGCGAGCACCTATTTGATCAAGGATGTTCGTCGGCGCATGCGCGAGTTCGACAGCGGCCCCTCGGTGGATGGCGGGGCCCCTCGGGCGCCGGCTCTCGCGTCCTGACCCGCACCGTCGGGCAGGTGTCCTTAGGTTGGTCGCCGCTCCCGTCCGCGCGATTCGACAGTGTTGCGACCGAAGTTCGCACCCGTCGTGCACGGTCGGGAGCGGACGGCCATCCGTGCCGCCCTGCGGGCGTAATTGCTCAGCGGTGGTCCGGCAACGACCGGTCACCTCGTCGCTTAGGGAAAGTGTTGATGAGTAGTGCTGTGATGAGTTCGGAAACCCACCAGCTCGTGCCGGCAGCCGGTCCAACGCGGCGGCTGCCCGGCGTCGAAGGCGTGTGGGTCTTCGTGATCGCCGACATGACGGTTTTTGCCATCCTGTTCGGGTCCTTCATGGTCGGCCGGCATCACAACCCCGCCCTCTTCGAAGCGTCC
>NZ_JAOPWB010000228.1 GCF_025965855.1 Mycobacterium sp.
GCGCCGGCGCCGGCGCCGCGACGGCGGGGGCGGGCGGCGGTGCGGGCAGCGCGGGGTCGGCCGAAGCGGTGGCGCCCGCGAACGCCGTGACACCGATCGCGCCGGCGGCCAGACCCCCTGCGAATACCCGCAACGTGCGGGCGATCTGAATCATCTGCGTCGATCCTTCCCATGGCCCGGGTCCCAGCACCGGTCATTAGAGGCTGACTGTAACCAGAGGTCAGCGCGGTGAATAGCGTCGACATCGACCTGGGATGAAGCTCTGATCGGTGCGCAACGCAACCGAGACCAACCTGTGGCCGGCCGGGCCGCCGAGGCGGCCCTTATACCCTGTTCAGGTGACCGAATCCCCGACCACCACGCGTGGGAGCACCTCTGGCGTTCCTGAGCCGGACTCCGATGCGCCGCCATATCGCTACACCGCGGCGCTGGCCCGCCGCGTGGAGAGCACGTGGCAGGAGAACTGGGCGAAGCTCAGCACGTTCAACGTGGCCAACCCCGTCGGTGATCTGGCTCCCAAGGACGGGAGCTCGGTGCCCGACGACAAGCTATTCGTGCAGGACATGTTCCCCTATCCGTCGGGCGATGGACTGCACGTCGGGCACCCGCTGGGCTATATCGCCACCGACGTCTACGCCCGGTATTTCCGGATGACCGGCCATAACGTCCTGCACGCGTTGGGCTTTGACTCCTTTGGGCTGCCCGCCGAGCAATACGCGGTGCAAACCGGGACCCACCCGCGTACCCGGACCGAGGCCAACATCGTCAATTTCCGTCGCCAGCTGGGCCGGCTGGGCCTGGGCCACGACAGCCGGCGCAGCTTCTCGACCACCGATACCGAGTTCTACAAGTGGACCCAGTGGATCTTCCTTCAGATCTACAACGCCTGGTTCGACACCACCGCCAACAAGGCGCGTCCGATCGCCGAGTTGCTCGCCGAGTTCGATTCCGGTGCGCGCCGTCTCGACGATGGACGGGACTGGGCCACGCTGACGGCGGGGGAGCGGGCCGATGTGATCGACGGGCACCGACTGGTCTATCAGGCCGACTCGATGGTGAATTGGTGCCCGGGACTGGGCACGGTGCTGGCCAACGAAGAGGTCACCGCCGACGGCCGCAGCGACCGCGGCAACTTCCCGGTATTCCGCAAACGGCTGCGGCAGTGGATGATGCGCATCACGGCCTACGCCGACCGGCTGCTCGACGACCTCGATGTGCTGGAATGGCCGGATCAGGTAAAGACCATGCAGCGCAACTGGATTGGTCGCTCGCACGGCGCTCAGGCGCTGTTCTCCGCGACCAAGGGCGGTGGCGACGGAGTTGGTTCAGTGGTCGATATCGAGGTGTTCACCACCCGTCCTGACACGTTGTTCGGCGCCACGTACCTGGTGCTGGCCCCCGAGCATGACCTGGTCGACGAACTGGTCGCCGCCGCCTGGCCCGACGGCACCGACCCCCGGTGGACGTACGACGCCGCCACACCGGCCGAGGCCGTCGCCGCCTACCGCCGCGCGATCGGCGCAAAGTCGGACCTCGAACGCCAGGAGAGCCGGGAGAAGACTGGCGTCTTCCTGGGCAGCTACGCGACCAATCCGGCCAACGGAAAACCCGTCCCGATCTTCATTGCCGACTACGTGCTGGCCGGCTACGGCACCGGCGCGATCATGGCGGTCCCCGGCCACGACCAGCGCGACTGGGACTTCGCGCATGAGCTGGGCCTGCCGATCGTGGAAGTCATTGCCGGCGGCGATATTTCGCAGGCCGCGCACGCGGGTGACGGTGTGCTGGTCAACTCCGGCTTCCTCGACGGCATGGACGTGGTGGCGGCCAAGGAAGCGATCACCGCTCGTCTGGAGGCCGAGGGCCGCGGCCGGGCGCGCATCGAATTCAAGCTGCGCGACTGGCTTTTCGCTCGGCAGCGATACTGGGGCGAGCCATTCCCCATCGTCTACGACAGCGACGGACGGCCGCACGCGCTCGACGAGGCGGCGCTGCCGGTCGAGCTGCCCGACGTGCCGGACTACTCGCCGGTGTTGTTCGACCCCGACGACGCAAACAGCGAGCCGTCGCCGCCTCTGGCCAAGGCCACCGACTGGGTACACGTCGAACTCGACCTGGGCGACGGCCTGAAGCCCTACACCCGCGACACCAACGTGATGCCGCAGTGGGCCGGCAGCTCCTGGTACGAGCTGCGCTACACCGACCCGCATAACTCAGAGCGGTTCTGCGCCAAGGAAAACGAGGCTTATTGGATGGGCCCGCGGCCGGCCGAGCACGGCTCGCAGGATCCGGGCGGGGTCGACCTGTACGTCGGGGGCGCCGAACACGCGGTGCTTCATCTGCTGTATTCGAGGTTCTGGCACAAGGTGCTATACGACCTGGGTCATGTCAGCTCCCGCGAGCCGTACCGCCGGCTGATCAACCAGGGCTACATCCAGGCCTTCGCCTACACCGATTCCCGCGGCTCCTATGTGCCGGCGGAGGAGGTGATCGAACGCGGCGGCGGCTTCTTCTATCCGGGGCCCGACGGCGAGGTCGAAGTCTTCCAGGAATTCGGGAAAATCGGTAAGAGCCTGAAGTATTCGATATCGCCGGACGAGATCTGCGACGAATACGGTGCCGACACGCTGCGGGTGTACGAGATGTCGATGGGACCCTTGGAGGCGTCCCGGCCCTGGGCCACCAAGGATGTGGTCGGCGCGCACCGCTTCCTGCAGCGGGTGTGGCGCTTGGTGATCGACGAGCAGACCGGCGAGACCCGCGTGGCCGACGCCGACGAATCGCTGGGCGCCGACACCCTCCGGTCGCTGCACCGCACCATCGCCGGGGTTTCCGAAGACTATGCGGCACTGCGCAATAACACCGCGACGGCCAAGCTGATCGAGTACACCAACCACCTCACCAAAGAGCACCGCGACTCGGTGCCGCGCGCGGCGGTCGAGCCGCTGGTGCTGATGCTGGCGCCGCTGGCCCCGCATATGGCCGAGGAGCTGTGGTCGCGGCTGGGCCACACCACCTCGTTGGCGCACGGACCCTTCCCTGAGGCCGACCCTGCTTACCTCGTCGAAGACACCGTGGAGTACCCGGTCCAGGTGAACGGCAAGGTGCGCGGACGAGTGGTGGTGGCCGCCGACGCCGATGACGACACGCTGAAAGCCGCGGCCATGGCCGACGAAAAGGTCCAGGCGTTCTTGGCCGGTGCCGCTCCACGAAAGGTGATCGTGGTCCCCGGTCGGCTGGTCAACCTGGTCGTCTAGCAGGCGCCGGTCATCGCTTGCGCGGCCGAAGCACCACTTCGTGGACGTGACCGTCGGGTGGCGTGGCCACCGCGCCGGCAACCACCGCCGCGACCGTTTCCGGCCGCAGGAAGTTTGCCGGGTCGTAGTCGTCGCCTTCGAACGCGACGAGCTCCCGTTGCATGGCGCTGTCGGTACGGCCGGGATAGATCGTGGTCACGCGCAGGTCCGGCTCGTCGTTGCGCAGCGAATCGGCGAAAGCCCGCAACGCGAACTTGCTGGCCGAATACGAGGCCATGCCCGGTGAAACACTGCGCCCCGCACCGGAGTTGATGAACACCACCTGACCGCGGGCCCGCCGCAGCGCCGGCAGCAGGGCCAGCGTAAGTGCGACTACCCCAAAGACATTCACTGCGAAGGTGGCGCGCCACTCGTCGACGTCGGATTCGGCGACATGGCCGGGGATGGACACCCCCGCGTTGTGCACCAACACGTCGAGTTCGTCGACGATTTCGCAGCTGGCCTCGATCTCGTCGGGGTTGGTCAGGTCGAGCGGAAAAGTCGTGGCGCCGAGCCGCCCCGCGACGGCGTCGAGTCGATCGGAGGACCTCCCCGCCAGCAACAGGGTGTGCGTTGGCGACAGCGCCGCGGCGATCGCGGAACCGATCGCGCCGCTCGCGCCGGTGATGAGTGCGGTGGGCATGACTACAGTGTATGGAAGTGTACGGAAGCTACCAATCCCCTTGGGGATCAGCCACTTTCAGGCCTGCTTGCGTGCCGGCGGCTCTCCGGCGGGGGGTGATTCGCCGGAGGCCAGGCGTTCCAGCGGAGCCAGCGCCCTCGTCAGCGTGTTGAGGTCGGACTCGTTGAGCTGACTGAGCATCGCGGCCAGGGCGGCGTGCCGGTTGGCCAGCGATTCGGCGTGAACGGCCCGTCCCCGCGGCGTGATGTCGACCAGCACCGCCCGCAGGTCGGACGGGTCACGCGAGCGTTTCACCAGCCCTATCTTCTCCAGCCGGCGGATCGCCACGGTCGTGGTCGGGGTACGTACCCGTTCGTGCGCCGCCAGGTCGGTCATCCGGATGGGCCCCTGATCGAGCAGGGTGATCAGGATCGAAAGCTGCGCCAGGGTCAGATCCCCGGCCACGACGCCGTTGGGGTCCCCGCGGCGCAGAATCGAAAACAATTTGGATAGCGCGCGGTGCAGACCTTCCGCAAGCTCCGTTGCCTCGGGCGCGGTGGATTCGCTGTCCGCCATAAGTCGGCAGTCTAACCCGATATGCGTGGCGTACAAGGGAGCTATTGCGGACTAACTCAGACTAGTTGGGGACCGTCATAGCACTTGGGACAGGAATCGCTGGAGCCTTTCGGTCTCGGCGGCTTCGAATATCTGCTCGGGCGGCCCGGATTCCACGACTCTTCCGTGATCCATAAAAACGACGGTGTCGGATGCCGACCGGGCGAAGCCCATTTCGTGCGTCACGACGATCATGGTCATGCCGTCGGCGCCGAGGTCGGCGATCAGTTGCAGAATCCCCTTGACCATCTCCGGATCCAGCGCTGACGTCGCCTCGTCGAAGAACATCACCTGTGGGTCCATCGACAGCGCGCGGGCGATCGCGACCCGTTGTTGTTGGCCGCCGGACAGCGTGCCGGGGCGGGCACCGGCCTTGTGCTTCAAACCAACTCGATCCAGCTGGGTCAGCGCCAACTCTCGCGCCGCGTCCGCGGGCAGGCGCCGCAACTTGCGCGGCGCCAGCGCGACATTCTTCAGCACGCTGAGATGCGGGAAGAGATTGAAATGCTGGAACACCGTGCCGATGCGCTGGCGAAGTTGGTCCGGATCGTCGCGCAACACCGACCGCCCGTCCAGCAGGATATCGCCGCTATCCGGCTCGTGCAGCCGGTTCAGGGTGCGCAGCAGCGTCGACTTTCCAGAACCAGACGGTCCGATGACGGCGACCGTCGTGCCCGCGGGGGCCTCGATATCAACGCCGCGCAACACCAGATTGCCGCCGAGGGTCTGATGAATGTCCTTGGCCGCCAGCGATACCGCCGCGCGCCTCGGGGCGCCCGCTGTCACGTGATCTCCTGACCGAACTTCGTCGTGAGCATGTCGGCCGGGTCTTCGGGCTCGGCGGCACCATGGCCCCGGCGAAGCCGGCCGTCGATGTAGTTCACCAAATGGGTCAGCGGAATGGTCAGAATCAGATAGAAGAGACCGGCGGCCACCAACGGTGACAAGCTGCCGGTCTGCGCGTTGAGGTCCCGGCCCACCTGGAAGAGCTCCCGCTGGTCGGCGACCAAGCCCAAGAAGTACACCAGCGCGGAGGCCTTCAACAGCCCGATGGCCTGGTTGACCAATGCGGGCAGCACCCGCCTGATCCCCTGCGGCACAACCACGAGACGCATCGCGGCCGGATAGCTGAATCCCAGCGCGCGGGAAGCTTCGAGTTGGCCGGGGTCGACGCTTTGAATACCCGAGCGCAGGATCTCGCCAATGTAGGCGGCGGCCATCAATCCCAGTGCGGCGATGCCCAACGGGTATGGATTCTTGTTGGTCAGTTCGCCGACCAACGGCCCGACGCCCATCCCGATGATCAGGATGATCACCACCTCGGGGAGCCCGCGAAAGATGTCGGTGTACACCCGCGCCGGCCAGCGCAGCCAGCGTGAATGCGAGATTCCGGCGATTGCCAGCACCATCCCGAGCGCCAGGCCGATGACGAGGGCGCTGTTCGTCAGGATCAACGTATTGGGCAGCCCGGTGGTGAGCAGAACGGGGATGGCCTGTCGGTACAGGTCCCAATCGAAGAAGGAATCACTCAACTGGGCCAGCGTCGACTGCGGCGCCACCAGTCCCACCGGCTCGCGGTGGTGGCTCGCGGCGACCGCGGCGAAGTCCGGCAGGTGCGGAGCGGGGGCGGCTTTGGACCCGGGTTTCCAGCCCGGCGGCGGCGTCCGTGGCACCCACTGGCAGTACAGGTTCGCCCAAGTGCCGTCGGCGATCACGGCGTCCAGCCCGGAATTCAGCGCATCGATCAGGGCCTGGTTGTCTTTGGCAACCGCATACGCCACGAAATTGCCTGGGCTGAAAGTGTTCGCGACGACCACCGCCGGGTCGCCGGGTCGCATTACGGTCGATGCCAGGGTCCCAGGCGCTACCCACGCGTCGATCTGGCGCGTCTTGAGGCTGGCGTACAAGGTGGCGAAGCCGGGGTACTTCACCGGTTGCAGGTGCAACGTGTCGACGACATACGACTCCTCGACGGTGCCCTGGACCACGCCGATGCGCAGGCCGGCGGCGAGATCACTGAACTTGTGGATCGCCGAGCCGGGGGGCACCACGAGGGAGTAGAAGCCGAAGTCGTAGCCGTTGGTAAACGCAACCGTGCGGCGACGCGCGTCGGTGGCCTTCACCGATGCCGAGCCGACGTCGAAGCGCCGGGACGCCACTTGGGCGAGCAGCGCGGAGAAGTCCGTGCTGACAAAGCGCACTTGGATGCCCAGCTTGCCGGCGATGGCAAGCAACAGCTGGTTGTCGAAGCCGCTGAATTCGCCGGTGGGGTTGATGCAGATGTTGGGCGGGGCGTCCGACAGCGTGCCGACCGTCAGGACACCCGGCGTGCCGAGGCCCAATGCATCGACGTTCGCTGAGCTGAGCGGCTCGACGGAGGTTGTCGTGTCCCGGTCCTCGTGATCCGTGGCGGGGTTCTCGGTCAGATCCTTCGGCAGGACCCTGGCGCTGTTCAAACCGCCTGGCGCGCATTGGTTCCAGTCGGCAGCGGCGGGGGCGGCCGCACCGCCTGATGCCATGCCGCACACCAGCACCGTTGTCGCGACCAGCCCGAGCAGCTTTCCGCGGCGCTTGGCGCGTCGGACCGTGCACGCAGTCATCACCGACACCGTAACGACCGAGCGGCGGCCCGGCGCGTTTTACAGCGCGATCGACGGCTCGCCCTCGGCGGCGTCCGCGCCGGCCAATACTCGAAGGGCGCCGGGAACGACTTGGCCGATGTCATCGGGCGCGGAGAACACCCTGCGTCGAAACAGTTCGGCCAGCATGGTCTGGGCCATCAGGGTGGACCGCCCCACGCACGCGGCCCGCGCGGCCTCCGGGTCGCGCCGGTGTATTGCGGAGGTCTCGTCTTCGTAGAACGGCAACATGTCGTCGCGGCTGCACTGGTAGGTCATCCAGAACACCCGGGGGATGAGGTCTTGCGAAGCGCGGATCGTGGCGTGCAGCCGCGGCCCCGCGTATTCCTCGTTGATCGTGTGCCGGTACTGCCCGGCGATTTCCGAGAAGGCGCGCGATTCCTTCGCGGAGCGCAACGATCGCATCAGCGCATCGAGCTGCCCCAGAATCCGCGGCGTGGGGTTGGTGGCCGCGCGCGCCGAGGCAATGCCGTTGAGCAGGCCGTCGAGTTCGTGATGTTCAACGACGGTGGCTTCGTCGAAGCGCTCGACAAAGGCGCCCCGGTGATAGCGGGTGGACACGATGCCGTCGTGTTCCAGTTGGACCAGCGCCTCTTGAATCGGGACGCGGCTGACCCCGAGCCCCACCGCGATCTCATTGCGGTCGACGCGGTCGCCGCTGCGCAGTTTCCCCGTCAATACCAGGTTGAGAATGTGCGAAACGACCTGGTCCTTTTCTTTGACCCCGTACTTTTTTGGCATCCGTTTCTTGAGTGCCTTTCCAACCCGGTTCGGTCCACCTAGCGCACAGAGTTTCTCATGACTTGGCGCGCGCGTTCATGTGTTTGGTGAATGAATCGGAGGCAATTAGGGCATCAAATTGAGTAAGTGGCTTTCAACGCCCGTCGCGCCACTTGCAGAGCGCTTCCGCGGCGCTCAGGTCGTAATCCGGACCGTCGCAACCAACCGTCAGCATCCTGACACCGAAGTTCACGAGGGTTTCGGCATTGGCGAGCAGGCCGCCCGCGAGGTCCCCTTTTACGGCGGCCGAGCGTTCGATGCCGCCCGGGTCCCGGCCGACCTCGGCGCAGTGCCGGTCCAGGACGGCCGACTTCGCCGGAAGCTCGTCGGCGGCGGTGAAGCTGTGCCAGATATCGGCATATTCGGCCACCAGCCGCAGGGTCTTGCGTTCACCGCCGCCGCCGATGAGGACCGGGAAGTCGCGGGTCGCTGGCGGGTTCAGCTTGGCCAACCTCTCCTTGATCCGGGGCAGCGCGGCCGCCAGGTCGTCGAGTCGGCTACCGGCGGTGCCGAATTCGTAGCCGTACTCGTCGTAATCCATTTGCTTCCAGCCGGAACCGATTCCCAGGACGAGTCGGCCCTCGGATATGTGGTCGACGGTGCGGGCCATGTC
>NZ_JAOPWB010000259.1 GCF_025965855.1 Mycobacterium sp.
ACACGCCATCCTGACGCACGGCCAGCACCGCGAGCACGCAGCCGGCTATATAGAAGCCGGCGAAGGTGTGGGTCAACTCCTTGTGGCCCGAGCCGGCGTCGATTGCGTAACCGATGGCGGTCGCCGACACCGCGATGACCAGGGCCGCCCACCACGGGACACCTGGGATCCGGGGGTGGACCGAGCGGTGGGTAGCCTCTACCGCCGATCTTTCCCGCTGTGCTGGCACATGTAGACCGTACCGGGAATGAGCCGAAACGCTCGTAAAGACCTTGTTAGCGACCGTGGGCGTGCCCTGGCCGTGCGCACGAACGAACCGCGGCGGCCGGCCCTTAGACTTGGTTCCCCGTGAGCCTCAGCCTTGGAATCGTTGGCCTGCCCAACGTCGGGAAGTCGACGCTGTTCAACGCGCTGACCCGGAACAACGTGGTGGCGGCGAACTATCCGTTCGCGACGATCGAACCTAACGAGGGCGTGGTTTCGCTGCCGGACCCGCGGCTGGCCAAGTTGGCGGAGCTGTTTGGATCCGAGCGCATCGTGCCGGCGCCCGTCACGTTCGTCGACATCGCCGGCCTGGTCAGGGGTGCTTCCGAGGGGGCCGGGCTCGGCAACAAGTTCCTGGCCCACATCCGCGAATGCGACGCCATCTGTCAGGTGGTCCGGGTGTTTTCCGACGACGATGTGACCCACGTCGCAGGCGAGGTCGATCCCAAGTCCGACATCGAGGTCGTCGAGACCGAATTGATCCTGGCCGACCTGCAAACGCTCGAGCGCGCGCTGCCGCGGCTGGAGAAGGAAGCGCGCACCACCAAGGAGCGCAGGCCCGTCTACGACGCCGCGGTTGCCGCCCAAGCGACATTGGACGGCGGGACGACCCTGTTCGCAGCGGGAGCCGACGTCTCGCTGCTGCGCGAGCTGAACCTGCTGACCACCAAGCCGTTCCTGTACGTCTTCAACGCCGACGAGGCGGTGCTCACCGACGCCGCCCGGGTCGCCGAGCTGCGCCAGCTCGTGGCGCCCGCCGACGCCGTATTCCTCGACGCCGCAATCGAATCCGAGCTCGTCGAGCTCGACGACGAGTCGGCCGCCGAGCTGCTGGAGTCGATCGGGCAGACCGAGCGCGGCCTCGACGCGCTAGCCCGGGCGGGCTTTCACACGCTCAAGCTGCAGACCTTCCTGACGGCGGGCCCGAAAGAGTCGCGGGCGTGGACCATCCACCAGGGCGATACGGCGCCCAAGGCCGCCGGGGTGATCCACACCGACTTCGAGAAGGGTTTCATCAAGGCCGAGATCGTGTCCTACGACGACCTGATCGCCGCCGGGTCCATGGCGGCGGCCAAGGCGGCCGGCAAGGTCCGCATGGAGGGCAAGGATCACGTCATGGCCGACGGCGACGTGGTGGAATTTCGGTTCAACGTCTGATCAGCCGAAGAAGTAGGGTGGCGGGCACTGATGCATCCACTGGAAGCGAGCGCCGCCATGCATGACGACGACGTGCGGGACGCTCTACGGCGCCACTGGGCGGCATCCGACGCCAACGCCTTTGAGGCCGAGCACCGAATCTACCGAGACGATGCGGTGCTCGAGTACCCGCAATCGGGTGAGCGCATCCGTGGTCGGCAAAACATTCAGGCATCGCGAGTCGCGCAGCCGAACATGAAGCGATTCACTGTGCGACGCGTGCTTGGTGGCGGGGATCTCTGGATCAGCGAACTCGTCCTCACGTATGACCGGCAACCGTTTTACGTAGTGAGCATCATGGAATTCGAGGATGGGAATGTGGTCCGCGAGACGCAGTACTTCGGTGAAGCGTTCGAGCCGGGTCCGTCCCGCGCTCAGTGGGTAGAACACTAGGCAGCCTGGACTGAAGAACGAATCTGGCCGACGGCGACGTGGTCGAGTTCCGGCGCGGAGCAACAACAAAGCCAACGACGTAACCCCAGTGGTTGCCGTTCGTGTTGGCCGGCGATTCCGTCGCCACCGACCAGGCCGGTCAGTTGACGTCGGCCGCTCCAGCGGCCGCCATGGCCTGACCCTCGATCGATAGCGTGCACCGAGGCTGTAGCAAGTGACGAAGCGCAAAGATCGACAATGACAACAACGACGGGCCGCCAAGGCCAGGAATCGAGCCGAGCCAAACCTCGGGGTCGACAAAAGCGCGCCATGACCGTGATTTTCGCCGCGTCAGCGGCGCTCGCAATACTCGCACCGTCCAAATGCTGGTACTCCCGGAGAAGCGAAGCCCGTTACCGCGCCGGGTTCGGTGCGCCTGGTGGACCAGGCCGACCTACCGGCACAGGCCAGTGGTTTCGGCGGCTTCGCCGCAGACGGCCCGGATTGGCCTGATCCGAACCTCAATCCGCCCAACCCGGTTCCCGCTCCCCCCGAACCGGACTGGAATACCAATCCAGGTTGGGATTCTGATCCGGGTTGGCGATTTCAGACCGCTCCGTAACTCCGCAGAAATCACAACGTATCCGCTTTTGCATAGGCGGTGCGTCATGGGCGAGGGCGACGTGACGAGCAGTGGCGTCCAGCAGAGTGGTGTACGAGCCGGTGATGACCGGCGTGTCGTAGCCGAATGAATGAAGGTCATCGCGTGATTCTTCGAGGGACCGACCAAAGTCACTCGAGCAAAGGAATCAACGCGATGACCGTTGCCCACGATATCGACCTGTCTGCCTTGCTGGTCGAACGACTCACCACCTGCCACCCCGACGTGCTGCGCGAGTTGTTGGCCACTTTCATCCACGCCCTGATGGGTGCCGAAGCCGATGCGGTGTGCGGTGCCGGCTACGGCCAGCGCAGCAGCGAGCGAACCAATTCCCGCAACGGGTATCGGCGCCGCGAGTTTGACACCCGCGCAGGCACATTGGATCTGGCGATTCCCAAGCTGAGGCAAGGTTCGTACTTCCCGGGCTGGCTGCTGGAACGGCGCAAACGCGCCGAGCGGGCCCTGACCACCGTGGTGGCCACCTGCTACCTGCTGGGCGTCTCGACGCGGCGGATGGACAAACTCGTCGAAACTCTGGGCATCACCAGCTTGTCGAAGTCCCAGGTCAGCGTGATGGCCAAAGAGCTCGACGTCGCGGTCGAGGCGTTCCGGACCCGCCCATTGGATGCCGGCCCGTACACATTCATGGCTGCTGACGCCCTGGTGCTCAAGGTCCGCGAAGCAGGCCGGGTCGTCAATGTGCACGCGCTGATCGCCACCGGGGTCAACGCCGAGGGCTACCGTGAGATCCTGGGCATCGACGTCACCACCGCCGAAGACGGGGCGGGGTGGTTGACCTTCCTGCGGTCGCTGACCGCCCGCGGCCTGTCCGGGGTCCGTCTGGTCACTTCCGACGCCCACGCCGGTCTGGTGGCCGCAATCGGTGCCACCCTGCCCGGGGCATCGTGGCAACGGTGTCGCACCCATTACGCGACGAATCTGATGGCCATCACCCCGAAATCGTCGTGGCCGTGGGTACGCACACTGCTGCATTCGGTCTTCGACCAACCTGACGCCGGTTCCGTTGCAGCCCAATATGACCGGATCATCGACGCACTGGCCGACAAGCTGCCCAAGGTCGCCGACCACCTCGAAGACGCCCGCGCTGACCTGCTGGCCTTCACCGCCTTCCCCAAACAAATCTGGCGGCAGATCTGGTCTAACAACCCCCAGGAACGACTCAATAAAGAGATCCGCCGGCGCACCGACGTCGTCGGAATCTTCCCCGACCGCAACGCCCTGATCCGCCTCGTCGGTGCGGTGCTGGCCGAACAACACGACGAATGGACCGAATCACGGCGCTACCTCGGTCTCGACATCCTCAGCAAATCCCGAGCCGACCACACGCCATCGACAGAACAGGAGGACACCCCGGCGGCACTAACCGCCTAAACCACCAACTCGAAGAATCACACGACGACGTCGTACACCACGCCCCTGGACTTGACC
>NZ_JAOPWB010000362.1 GCF_025965855.1 Mycobacterium sp.
TGTTCGAGAACCTGGTGCTGGCCGAAAGCGGGCCGGAATATTACCGCGAGCTGTTCGTGCATCAAAGCGCGCAGGCGGTGAGCGACAAACGCCTGATCGAGGCCTTCGAGCGCCTGCGGGTCATGAAGGGCTGGATCGCCGCACCGCTTGAGGAGCAGCCGTGGGCCGACGTGGTGGGCCGCTTTTCGCGCCGCGAGGCGGCGATGATCGTGATGGGCGACTGGGCCAAGGCCGAAATGAACGAACGGGGTTTCGCCACCGACGACGAATTCGCATGCGCCGCCAAGCCAGGCACGGACAGGCTGCACCTGTACAGCGTCGACACGCTGGCGATGTTCTCGCGCGACTACGCGCACTCGGCGGCGCAGGAAAAGCTGGCTCGGCTGGCGGTTACGCCCGCCGTGCAGCAGCAGTACAACAGCATCAAGGGTTCGGTGTCGGTGCGTCGCGACGCCGACCCGGCCAGCATGGATAGCTGCGCGCGCGCGTCCTGGCAGACTTTCGCGCGGGGCGCGGCGGCGCAGGCGCCCAGCCTGGTGCACCGTATGGCAGCCGACGAGGAAAGCCGCGACGCCATCATCGCCGAGGTACACCGCTATTTCGTCGATGACGCCGTGACGCCTGGCGATGTCCAGCGGCGCCTGGGGGCAATCTTGCGCACGTTTAACCTGCGCACCTACAAATAAAGCCGGAACAAGGACCCAATCATGACACGCAAGATACTAATCGTCGATGATGACCAAAAGACCCGGGTGCTGCTCAAGACCTATCTCGAGAAGAACCAGTACGAAGTGCTGCTGTCGCATGACGGTGCGAGTTTTCTGTCCGAGCTGCACAACCAGGCCGACCAGCTTTCGCTGGTGATACTCGACGTCATGCTGCCGGATACCGACGGTTTCTCCCTGTGCCGCATTGTGCGCAAGCGCTCGAACGTGCCGATCATGATGCTCACCGCGAGCTCCGACGAAACCGACCGCATCGTCGGCCTGGAACTGGGCGCGGACGACTATATCGCCAAGCCCTACAGTCCGCGCGAACTGCTCGCCCGCATCAAGGCGATCTTGCGCCGCGCCGCCATCGAGCCGGCTGCCGCGCCGCGCTACTACCGCTTCAACGGCTTCACGCTCGACCTGTTCGAGCGCACGGTGGTCGACAGCGACGGGCGGCAGCTGGCGCTGACCGGGCTCGACTTTCAACTGCTCAAATACTTTGTCGAGCATCCGGGCGACATCCTCGACCGCAGCATGCTGTGCGAAGAGACGCGCGGACGCGACGCGGGGCCGCTCGACCGCTCGCTCGACGTCCAGATTAGCCGACTGCGGCTGCGCCTGAATGACGATGGCAAGCAGCCGATGCTGATCAAGACCGTGCGCGGCGCCGGCTACGTGTTTTCGGCCGATGTCGGCGTCTCGCATGTCTGAACGGTCGTGGCGCCGGTGGCCTCAGTCGCTACTCGGGCGCCTGTCGCTGGTGATGGTCGCCGGCCTGCTGGTCACCCAGGTGGCGGGAAGCGTGATCTGGGCGACCCAGTTGCGGGCGAAGGCCGAAGTCGACGCGAAGGCGGCCGCGCAATATCTGGGACAGGGCGCGGCCAGCTCGATCCGTTTCTTCCGCAGCCTGCCGCCGAACTACCGCGGCTTGCTGATCCAGCAGTTCCGCGAGATGGGCGGGACGCGTTTTTTTGTCAGCTTGAATCACGCCTATGTCCCGGTGCAGGAAATCGCGCCGCAGGCGCTGGCACAGACTGCGCTTGCCACGGTGGGGGCAACGCTGCGCGCCGATCTGTTGCGCGAAGGGCGGTTCCGCCTGGCGTTTGCCTGGCCCGACCAGCTTGTGGTCTCGCCCGATGGCGTGCGGGTCGGCGACCTGCCGGAGAGCTGGGTGCGGCACATCCTGCTGCTCAAGCCCGATCCGGCGCCGATCCTGGTCATCCAGACCGAGCTGGAACCTGGCAACTGGCTATACCTGGCGACGCTGATGCCCAACCCCTATTTCTTGAGCAGTAACGGTCCCTTGTCGTCGGACCGCCTGGTGTTGCAGGGCCTGTCGCTGGCGGCCGTACTGCTGCTGTCGATTCTGGTGGTCCGTTCGATCACGCGGCCGCTGGCCGCTTTGTCGGATGCGGCCGAGGCCTTCGGCAAGGACGAGCATGGGCCGGCGCTGCCGGAAACGGGCAGCCGCGAATTCGTCAACACGGCGCGCGCCTTCGGGGCAAGGCGCGAGCGCATTGCCCGCTATATCGCAGACCGCGAGCGCCTGTTCATCTCGATCTCTCACGACTTGCGCACCCCGATTACGCGCCTGAAGCTGCGCGCCGAACTGCTCGACGACGACGCGCTGCGCAACGAGTTCGAGGAAGACCTCGACGAGCTCGACGTGATGGTCAAGGGAGCGCTGCAGTGCGTGAAGGACAGCGACATCCACGAAAATCCGACTGACGTCAGGCTCGACGCACTGATCAGGCGGCTGGTGCGCAGCGCCAAGCTGGCCGGGCACAGCGTAGCGTTCGACGATAGTGGCCTCACCGTGCGGGGCAAGCCGCTGGCGCTCAAGCGCGCGATCGGCAACCTGCTCGACAATGCCCTGTTCTACGGTGAGCGCGCAGAGATTTCCGCCCGCGCGAGCGACGGCTGGGTCGAGATCGCTGTGCGCGACCACGGCCCGGGCGTGCCCGAGGACGCGGTCTCCAGCCTGTTCGAGCCGTATGTCCGGCTGGCCCACGGGCGCGAGCGTAACGATGGCGGCATGGGGCTGGGCCTGGGTATTGCGAACGGCGTTGTCGAGGGCCATGGCGGCGAGCTGATGCTGACCAATCATCCGGACGGCGGCCTGAACGCGGTGATCCGGCTGCCGGAAAAAAAAGACGGTTAAAGTCAAAAAGCGCCATCGGTCATGGATGGCGCTTTTCGGAATGTTGGTGCGCGGTCCAGGGATCGAACCCGCTATCCTGCAGAATTGGACTGCGGCCTGCCTACCATCCTCCTCTCGCAACACGTGTTCATCAATGGGGTGCCTTCATGCACCGGGGTGCCTGGTGCAGTCGGCCCCCTTTCGACATGCCAACAGATGCGGCGATCTGCCGATGCATCTTGCTTACTACGCAGTCGCACCGCCATGTGATAGGGAGC
>NZ_JAOPWB010000024.1 GCF_025965855.1 Mycobacterium sp.
CCACGATGTGGGCCATGTGGCGAGCACCGCGGTGACGGTTAGACGCGTTTAATCTCCGGGGGCTGGGGCAACCGTAGCGTATGGCTAGCGACAGTGGCGACTTCGATTCAGGCGACCTGGTGGACCCCGCGGACTTTCCCGAGGAGGGCGGTCCGGGCGACACCCTGAACTCGAGCGAAGGCACCGACTCCGATGAGCTGCGCAACGACGACGGCGACATCGTCGTCGACCCACCCGAGGGCTGGAGCGAAGCCGACCGCTTCGGAATGACGGCGCGCGAAGAGCGGGAGGGCGAATCCCTCGACGACCGGCTGGCCGAAGAAGAGCCGGATGTGTCCCCTGACGTGACCGCGTCGCTCGACGCGACCGACGGCGGCGGCCCCGGGCGCGCTCACCGGGGCCAGATCGACGGCACGCCTGAAGACGGCGACTCGCTCTATGAGGTCATAGACGAGGAGGCCGAAAATTAGTGCCTGGTTGTTCACTCCTCATGGCGCGCTTCGCCAGCCGGCTATGCCGACGGCGATCATCCGCAACTGCTTGACGGCGAGTCGCCGGATGTCTTCCAGCGCCTCGGTGCTCTGCGCGTCCTCGATCGCCTCGGCGATGACGATCATGGCGTTCACGAACAGCGTCGCCAGGACGTTGAGGTCCTCGGTGCTCCACTCATTGAGCCCGTTGAAGCGGGCCAGGTCGGTGGCGAGTTCGGAGGTGATGAGCCGCAGCTCGGTGCGGATGGCGTAGCGCAGGACGGTGACCCCGCCGGAGCGCTCCCGATAGATGAACCGCCAGTGCTCGCGGCGATCGGTGATGCTGGCGATGACGGTCTCGACCGATGACGCGATCACGCGGTTCGGATCCAGCCTGCCGGTGCGCGCCCCCCGCAGGGTGTCGCGCAAGGTGCGAAACGATTCGTCGATCAGCACCAGCCCGAGGGCCTCCATCGACTCGAAGTGACGGTAAAAGGCCGCGGGCACGATCCCGACCTCGCGGGTCACCTCGCGCAGGCTCAGGCTGGAAAAGCTGCGGTCCTGCAGCAGCTTGAGGGCCGCGGCGATGATGGCGCGGCGTGTCGCCTCCTTGCGCTCCTCGCGCGACGGGCTCTCGCGCGATCGCTCGCGGCCCGACCGATGCGAGCGTGAGCTAGGAGTACGGCTGTTCACTATGTGAACCCTACCACAAACCTGCACTAAACCCTTGACTACCTGCGGGGTCTGGCCGCACGGTGTACATATGTTCACTCAGACTTCGACCCGGAGCCTCGCGCAAAGCTTGCGCAAGCGAGTCCTGGGTTCAGACCTGCTAGACCTCCTCACCGGTCCGCACGGTGTAGACCGCTACACCGAGCTGGTGGCGCCGACCTGGACGCTGGGCGAGGCCCGCGCCAAGGTCATCGACGTGCGCCGCACCACCCCGCGCAGCGTCACCCTGACGCTCGCCCCCAACGAGACATTCGCGTCCACGCACACCGTCAAGGCCGGCCAGTACGTCAACTTCACCGTCGACATCGACGGTCGCCGGCACACCCGCTGCTATTCACCGGCCAACGCCGAAGGCAGCGCCAACCTTGAGCTGACGATCGGCCACCACGACGGCGGGCTGGTGTCGAGCTACCTGTACGAGCGGGCCCACCGCGGCATGGTGGTCGGCCTGGCCGGGATCGGTGGCGACTTCGTGTTGCCCGCGGCGCGGCCGCGGCGGATCCTGTTCGTCTCCGGCGGAAGCGGCATCACGCCGGTGATGGCGATGCTGCGCACGCTGATCGCCGAGAGCCATCGGGGCGAGGTCGCGTTTGTGCACTACGCCCGCACGCCCGCGGAGGCGTGCTACCGCGACGAGCTGGCGGCGCTACCAGGCGCCCGCGTTCTGCACGGCTACACCCGTTCCGACGCCGGCGACCTCGTCGGCCGCTTCGGGCCGGAGCATCTGGCCGCCGCCATGCCCAACCCCCATGTGGTGTTCGTATGCGGGCCAACGACTTTGGTCCAGGCCGTGCGGGAACACTGCGACAACGTGTACACCGAGAGCTTCGTGCCGCCGCTCTTCGAGGCACCGGCCAATCCGATGGGCGGACGAATAACCTTCGCCGACAGCGGGATCGACGTCGCCGACGACGGTCGCTCGCTGCTGGAGCAGGCCGAATCGGCCGGCCTGACGCCGCAGAACGGGTGCCGGATGGGCATCTGCCACACCTGCACGCGGCGCAAGACGGCCGGAACCGTGCGCAACCTGATCACCGGCGCGGTGTCGACCCAACCCGGCGAGGACGTGCAGATCTGCGTGTCCGTCCCGGTCGGTGACGTCGGTCTGTCGCTTTGATACAGCCTTGAAAGGAAAAGTCATGACACAGAACACGATCGCCCTGACACCCGAGCAGGCCGAGGCGTTCGGCCGCGAACTCGACGCCATCAAGGAACGCGTGATGGCGGACCTCGGCGAGAAGGACGCCGACTATATCCGCCGCGTCATCAAGACCCAGCGCGCGCTGGAGGTCGGCGGTCGCGCGCTGTTGTTCCTGCCGCCGGCGTGGCTGCTGGGCACCGCGATGCTGGGCCTGTCGAAAATCCTCGACAACATGGAGATCGGGCACAACATCATGCACGGCCAGTACGACTGGATGCGTGACCCGGCGATCTCCGGTCGCACATTCGAGTGGGACACCGCGTGCCCCGCCGATCAATGGCGCCACTCGCACAACTACATGCATCACACCCACACCAACATCGTGGGGATGGACCGCGACATCGGCTACGGCATCCTGCGGATGAGCGAGGACCAGCGCTGGACACCGTACTACCTGGGCAACCCGGTCTACGCATTCCTGTTGATGGTGTTGTTCCAGTACGGTGTCGCACTGCACGACCTGGAAACCGAGCGCATCCGCTCCGGAGAGATCCGGCTCGCCGACAAGCGCGAGGTGCTTCGCGCGATCTGGAAGAAGACACGCCGACAGACGCTGAAGGACTACGTCGCCTTTCCGCTGCTGGCCGGGCCCTTCGCCCCGTTCGTCTTCGCCGGGAACCTCTCCGCCAACCTGATGCGCAACGTGTGGTCGTACATGATCATCTTCTGCGGACACTTCCCGGACGGGACTCAGGAATTCACGGTCGAAGAGACCAAGGACGAATCCCGCGGCATGTGGTACTTCCGCCAGGTCCTGGGTTCGGCAAACCTGACCGGGAGCAAGCTCTTTCACCTGCTGTCCGGCAACCTTTCACACCAGATCGAGCACCACCTCTTCCCGGACATCCCGGCCCGCCGGTACGCCGATATCGCGCCCGAGGTGCAAGAGATCTGCGAGCGCTACGGCATTCCCTACAACCGCGGCCCGCTGCCGCAGCAGTTCGGCACCGTCGTCCGCAAGATCGTCAAGCTGACCTTCCCGGACTCCTGGCTGCGGAAACCCGCTGGCGACCAGTCCGCCGATCGGGTTCCGGTCGCCGTATGAGCCTGCGCTGACCGCGCCGAGCCTGCGTCCAGAGAGTGTCCACCCGACTCCGGGTGGCGCTGGACGCAGGCTCGATCCGTCGGGGGCATTGCCTCGCGCCGGGTGAGGGGGACAATGAGGTCCGTGGAATGGACCGGCGCCCGCTATGCGGACACTCCGACGGTGGAGGCCTGGACGTGGATCGACGCCGACCCAGCTCGGGTCTGGGATCTGGTCTCCGACATCGAGCTGATGCCCACGTTCAGCAACGAGCTGAAGGCGGTGGAGTGGGCCGACGGATCGGACAGGCCCCGCATCGGTGCCCGCTTCGTCGGACACAACGAGCACGACGCGTTTGGCCGATGGAGCACCACCTCGCAGATCGTCGCTTGCGATGCCCTGCGCGAATTCGCCTGGGCGGTAGGCGAACCCAACTACCCCGCCTCGACCTGGCGATTCCGGCTGACGCCCCGGGACGGTGGCACCCTGCTGAGCTTTTGGATGCAGATGGGACCGGGACGGTCGGGGCTGTCGGTGGCCATCGAATCGATGCCGGACAAAGAAGAAAAGATCGTATTCGTACGGATGCGGGAGTTCGAGGCCGCGATCGGCAAGACGCTCGCCACGCTCAAGAGGCTGGCTGAACACGGGGTGCGTTGATGCGAACGGCGACGACGGTCGAATTGTCCGGCGCCGCAGACGAAATCACCGAGTTTGTCGTCGAGGCGGAAAAGCTGGGACTCGATGTGTGTTGGGTGGCCGAGGCATGGGGCGCTGACGCGCCGTCGGCTCTGGGCTACCTCGCGGCGCGGACCGCCCGGATGCTGCTCGGTTCCGGCGTCCTGCAGGTCGGCACCCGGTCGCCCGTCATGGTGGCCCAGACCGCGATCACGGTGTCGAACCTGTCGAACGGGCGGTTCCTGCTCGGGCTGGGGGTCTCGGGCCCGCAGGTGATCGAGGGCCTGCACGGCGTGTCGTTCAGCCGGCCGCTGGCGCGTATGGCCGAAACCGTCGACATCGTGCGACAGGTGTTCGCGGGAGGCAAAGTCTCGCACTCCGGCAAGGAGTTTCAGATTCCTCGACCCGGCGGTGAGACGGTGCCGATGCGGTTGTCGACCCGGGCCGAGCACACCATTCCGATCTACCTGGCAGCGCTGTCACCGGCGATGCTGCGGTTGACCGGGCGCATCGCCGACGGGTGGCTGGGCACAAGCTTCGTTCCGGAGGGCGCGGGCGACGCCTACTTCTCCCACCTCGACGAGGGGCTGGCCGCCGCCGGCCGCACGCGCTCCGACATCGACATCTGTCAGGGCGCCGAGGTCGCCTTCGCCGCCGACGAGGACGAGTTGCGCGGCATGGTCGCGGGCCGCAAGAAGGAGCTCGCCTTCAGCCTCGGCGGCATGGGATCGTCGAGCACCAACTTCTACAACCAGGCCTACAGCCGGCAAGGCTGGGCCGAGGCCGCGGCCGAGGTCCGGGAGCGCTGGCAGCGGGGCGACCGCGACGGCGCCGCCGGGGTGGTGACCGATGAGATGGTGCTGGCCACCACGTTGATCGGAACCGAGGACATGGTCCGGGCACGGCTCGGGGTGTGGCGGGATGCCGGCGTCGACACCGTGCGGCTGTATCCGGCGGGGGACACGATGGACGACAGGCTGCGGACCCTCGGCCGGGCCATCGAGCTGGTGGATGAGACGGGGAGCCCATGACGAATAGGACAGTAGGGCAAGGGAATACGTTTTCCTGATGGAGGGTCTGGGACGCCGTGCTGATGCGGGCACACCGGGGGCACTGCTGCCGGGCCAATATGCACTGGCGCCGCGATACTGACTCAAAAGTGCATCAGCGCTGCAGGTGAGACTGCTATTTCTGAGACGGAGTTGTAAGACATCCCGACCCGGACAGCCGGGCGGTTCCGGCAGCCGGTGTGCTTGTGTCGCAAATGTCGCCTTGAGTTCAACCAGTCAGCGCATCACCGCAGGCCGATGATGATGTGCTGGTGGAGGTTGGGATGGGTGTGGGTCCGGTTGGGTTTGACGTCGAACAGCAAGCTTTGATTTGGACG
>NZ_JAOPWB010000056.1 GCF_025965855.1 Mycobacterium sp.
CGCGCGACACCCGTCGCGAGCCGCGCGCCCGCCGCGATCCCTACGACCGGCCGGCACCCCGCGGCGGCCGCTTCGACGGCTACGAGCCGCCGGGCGCACCCGATCGCTTCGACCCGTATGAGTCCTACGAGCCCCGGCGCCGTCGCCCCGCCCCGAGCGGCAACGGCGCCAACTCGACGCACCACCCGATCTCGCGGGTGCGCTACCGCGGGGAAGCCCCATTGGACGAGCCCCGGGACGAACCGCGCGCCGAGCGCCGGAATCGTTCCCGTGCGCCACGCGGCTTTCCCGCGGAGTCCTGGGAGTACGAGGGTTAGAGGGCCGACCGGATTTCCCGGGGCAGCGCGAACACCAGGGTCTCCTGGGCCGTCGTCACCGGCTGCACCACGTCGAAGCCGCAGTCGGCGAGCCGCTCCAGCACACCGCGCACCAGCACCTCGGGGACGGACGCACCCGAGGTGACGCCCACCGTCATGACACCCTCCAACCACGCCGGGTCGATGTCGTCGGCCCAGTCGACCAGGTGGGCGGCCGCGGCGCCGCCGCCCAACGCCACCTCGACCAGCCGCACCGAATTCGACGAGTTGCGGGACCCGACGACGATGACCAGCTCGCACTCGGGCGCCATCGCCTTGACCGCGACCTGGCGGTTCTGGGTCGCGTAGCAGATATCGTCGCTGGGCGGGTCCTGTAACTTCGGGAAGCGTTGCCGCAGCCGCTCCACGATCTCCATCGTCTCGTCGACCGAGAGTGTGGTCTGCGACAGCCACACCACCTTGTTCTCGTCGCGCACCGTCACGTTGTCCACCGAGGCCACCCCGTCGACCAGTTGCACGTGCTCGGGCGCCTCGCCGGCGGTTCCGATGACCTCCTCGTGACCCTCGTGGCCGATCAGCAGGATGTCGTAGTCGTCCCGGGCGAATCGCCTGGCTTCGTTGTGCACCTTGGTCACCAGGGGGCAGGTGGCGTCGATGGTGTGCAGCTTGCGTTCGGCGGCCGCGGCGTACACCGTCGGCGCGACGCCGTGCGCGGAGAACACCACGATGGCGCCCTCGGGGACCTCGTCGGTCTCCTGGACGAAAACGGCGCCGGCCGTTTTCAGTGTGTCGACCACGTGCCGGTTGTGCACGATCTCGTGGCGCACGTAGACGGGGGCGCCGTGCTTCTGCAGGGCGCGCTCCACCGTCTCGACAGCCCGGTCCACACCCGCGCAGTAGCCACGCGGCTCCGCCAGGAGCACCCTGCGGCGGATGGGTTCGTTGACTACCGAGCTGGCTGTACCGGGAATTCCCATGTCGACAGTCGGCGGCATGACACCCAGGGTACCGGCCAGCGGTGGGCTTGGACTTAGCCGCCGGTTGAGGCAGGCTTGGAGCCATGGCTACTGCACCGTACGGAGTTCGGCTGATAGTCGGCGCGGCGACAGTCGCCGTCGAGGAGACGATGAAGCTGCCGAAAAACATCCTGATGTACCCGATGACGTTGGCCAGCACCGCGGCACACCTGGTGATGCGTTTTCAGCAGAACCTGGCCGAGCTCGTGATCAAGGGTGACAGCACGCTGGAGTCGATCTTTCCGCCCAAGGACGAGAAGCCGGAGTGGGCAACCTTCGACGAGGACCTGCCCGATGACGCCGACGGCGGCCCCGCCGCGTTGGCGGAGGGCGGGGAGGCCGACCGCCGCGCCGACGGGCGTTTCGCGCTGTACTCGGTGTCCGAGGCGCATGAGGACGCCGGCGCACTGACCAAGTCCGTCAGGCAATCGAAGAAGTCGGCTAACGCGAAGGTCCCGCAGCCAGACGTGGCAACCGAACTCGACTACCCGGCGCTGACGCTGGCCCAACTGCGGGCCCGGCTGCAGTCGCTGAGCGTCGACGAACTCGAAGCCCTGCTGGCTTACGAGCAGGCCACCAAGGCCCGGGCGCCGTTCCAGACGCTGCTCGCCAACAGGATCACCCGCGCGAACGCGAAGTGACCCGAGCGGCCAACCCCGAAGCCAACTCCGCGGAGAACCCCTTTCCGGTGCGCGCGGTGGCGATCCGGGTCGCGGGCTGGATCGACAAGCTGGGCACCGTCTGGGTCGAGGGTCAGTTGGCCCAGATCACGGCGCGGCCCGACTCCAAGACCGTGTTCATGGTGCTGCGGGACCCGGCCGCCGACATGTCGCTGACGGTGACGTGTTCGCGCGACCTGGTGGCAAACGCGCCGGTAAAGCTCGCCGAAGGCACCCAGGTGGTGGTCTGCGGCAAGCCGTCGTTCTACACCGGACGGGGCACATTCTCGTTGCGGCTCAGCGAGATTCGCGCGGTCGGCGTCGGCGAACTGCTGGCACGAATCGACCGACTGCGCCGGCTGCTCGACGCCGAAGGACTGTTCGACCCTCGGCTCAAGCGGCCAATCCCCTTCCTGCCCAACATGATCGGGTTGATCACCGGCCGCGCGAGCGCCGCCGAACACGACGTGACGACCGTGGCCGGCGCGCGCTGGCCCGGGGTGCGTTTCGCGGTGCGCAACACCGCCGTCCAGGGGCCCAACGCCGTCGCGCAGATCGTCGAGGCGCTGCGTGAACTCGACCGCGACCAAGAGGTCGACGTGATTGTGGTGGCCCGCGGCGGCGGAAGCGTCGAGGACTTGCTGCCGTTCTCCGACGAAACCCTGTGCCGCGCGATCGCGGCGTGCCGCACCCCGGTGATCAGCGCGGTCGGCCACGAACCGGACAACCCGCTGTGCGACCTGGTCGCCGACCTGCGCGCCGCGACCCCAACCGACGCCGCCAAGGAGGTGGTGCCCGACACCGCCGCCGAGCAGCGGCTGATCGCTGACCTGCGCCGGCGCAGCGCGCAGGCCCTGCGCCATTGGGTGTCCCGCGAACAGCGCGCGCTGACCCAGTTGCGCAGCCGCCCGGTGCTGGCCGAACCGCTGACGGCGCTGGTGGCGCGCGCCGACGAAATCCACCGCGCCCGCGCGGCGGTGCGCCGCGACATCAGGCGCCTGGTCGCCGCCGAGACCGAGCGCGTCGGTCACCTCGGCGCGCGGCTGGCCACGCTGGGCCCCGCGGCCACCCTGGCCCGCGGCTATGCCGTGGTGCAGACCGTTCCCGACGCGGGGCCTGCCGCGGTGTTGCGTTCGGTCGACGACGCGCCGCCGGGCACGCGGATGCGGGTACGGGTGGCCGACGGGGCCGTGGGGGCGGTAAGCGAGGGGCTATCTGATGGCGGCTAATGATGAGGAATCGGTGCAGTCGATTACGCCTATTAGTCAGCTGGGCTATGAAGCTTGCCGGGACGAGCTGATCGAAGTGGTGCGGCTGCTGGAGCAGGGCGGGCTGGACCTGGACGCATCGCTGAAGCTGTGGGAAAGAGGCGAGCAACTCGCCAAAAGGTGCGAAGAACACTTAGCTGGAGCCCGCAAGCGGGTCGAGGATGCGCTCGCGGCCGGCCAGCCCGACGAGGGCTGACCGCAATCCCGATCGCAGCACTTCCGGTCAAGATTGGAACACGTTTCAGTTATGCTTCCCGGCATGGGTGATGCATCACTGACAACCGAACTCGGCCGCGTCCTGGTCACCGGCGGCTCGGGGTTTGTCGGCGCCAACCTGGTAACCACCTTGCTCGACCGCGGGTACCAGGTGCGCTCCTTCGACCGCGCGCCCTCGCCGCTCCCCGCCCACCCCCAGCTGGAGGGGCTGCTGGGCGACGTCACCGACGCGGGCGTCTGCGCCGCGGCGGTGGACGGCATCGACACGGTGTTCCACACCGCCGCTGTCATCGAGCTGATGGGCGGCGCGTCGGTCACCGACGAATACCGTCAGCGCAGCTTCGCCGTCAACGTCGGCGGGACGGAGAACCTGGTGCACGCCGGGCAGGCCGCCGGGGTGAAGCGGTTCGTCTACACCTCGTCCAACAGCGTGGTGATGGGCGGGCAGAACATCGCCGCCGGCGACGAGACGCTGCCCTACACCAATAGGTTCAACGACCTCTACACCGAGACCAAGGTGGTCGCCGAGCGATTCGTCTTGGCGCAGAACGGTGTTGGTGACCTGCTGACGTGTGCGATCCGGCCCAGCGGCATCTGGGGTCGCGGTGATCAGACGATGTTCCGCAGGCTGTTCGAAAGCGTGATCGCCGGCCACGTCAAGGTGCTGATCGGCCGCAAGTCCGCCCGGCTCGATAACTCGTACGTGCACAACCTGATTCACGGTTTCATCCTGGCCGCCCAGCATCTGGTCCCCGGCGGGACTGCACCCGGCCAGGCGTACTTCATCAACGACGCCGAGCCGATCAACATGTTCGAGTTCGCCCGGCCGGTGATCGAGGCCTGCGGGGAGAACTGGCCGCGGATCCGGATCAACGGACCGATGGTCCGCGCGGCGATGACCGGTTGGCAGCGCATGCATTTCCGGTTCGGGATACCGGCGCCGCTGCTGGAGCCGCTGGCCGTCGAGCGGCTCTATCTGGACAACTACTTCTCGATCGACAAGGCGCGGCGCGACCTCGGATACGAGCCCCTGTTCACCACCGACAAGGCGATGTCCGAATGCGTGCCGTACTACGTGGACCTGTTCCAGCAGATGAAAAGTCAGGCCGCGGCCGGCAAGCCGAGCACCGGCGGGACGAAGTAGCGGGGCCCGCGTCGCGCAGCATTGTCGAGATCGACGCTACCGCGAAGAAGTGCGACGGGGGGCTGCACGCTAGCGTCGATTTCGGCGTGCACGGAACTAACGACTCGCGCGGCTTAGCGGAAGCTCACCATCTCGCTGCCCCACGCGGCGCGGATTGGCCCGTCGACATCGCTGGCGATCGTGTCGCGCTTGTCGATGATCAGGCAGGCGCGATCGGCCTCCTGGTAGGCCGTCCAGTCCGGCTCGCCGGCCGGGCCCGCGGGTTTCCCGTGGGTGGCAAAGTTAATCCACCGGGTGCGTACCCGTTTCGACACCGCCTTGGCGGTTTTGGCACCGCCGAGCTTCAACGTCGGATCCTTCGGTGCCCCGAGATTGCCCCAGACATAAGGCAATTCGGTAGCGTGGGCGGCACTGACCAGCAGCATCTTCAGCAACGGGGTCGAGTAGTCGAACCGGTACAGGTACACCGGCGCCACCCTGCTGTGACCCTCGGCCAGCCACACCGTCGGCATCCGGAACCCGACGTCGGTCGCGATGCTCAAAAACCTTGCCTTGCGGCGGAAGCGTGAATACGCCGACACGATCTGCTCCTGGGTGGGTAATTGCAGGTCGGGCTGTTCGGCGGCGATCTGGGTGAACATCGACGTGATCGCGCGCGGGGTGATCGGCATCAGCGGCGAGCGCATCAACCGGAAGAGTGCCGCCTCATGCCTGTTGGTGCCGATGATCAACGGGACCGGGTGCGAGCTCCCCTGCTGCGCCAGCTTCACCGGGTAGTCGTGCAGCAGGTCGCCGTCGACGATCGGGACGAACGCCAACGTGCCCGGATTGCGCACGGGCACTTCGTCGAACACCTCTTGGGACGCGGCCAGGATCGCCGTGATCGGGGCGTCGGGCAATGCGCCCACGTCGAGTCCCAGCTTGTCGAGGAAGCTCGCGGCGACACGCTGGGCCCTGTCGCTGTCGTACACCGATGTGGCCGGGGAACTTTGGGCGATCGCGCCGGCGAACAGGCCCTCGGCCGCCGGGGCGGTCAACAGCGTCGTGACGATGCCCGCGCCGGCGGATTCGCCGAACAGCGTGACCCTTTCGGGATCGCCGCCGAACGCCGCGATGTTGTCGCGCACCCAGCGCAACGCCGCCAGCACGTCGTGCAGCCCGATGTTCGAATCGAAGCGGCGCCGCGCGGTATTGAACGACGACAGGTCGAGAAAGCCCAGCGCCCCGAGCCGATAGTTGACCGTCACCACGACGACGTCACCGCCGCTGACCAACCGGCTGCCGTCGTAGAGCGGCTGGCTGCTGGACCCCAGGACGTACGCGCCGCCGTGCAGCCACACCATCACCGGTTTGGCGTCGCCGGGGCCGGTGTCCGCCGAGGCCCAGACGTTCAGGCTCAGGCAGTCTTCGCCCTGCGGCGCACCGAGATCCAGGGGCATGTTGGGAAAGGACGGTTGCGGGCAGGCCGGCCCGTAGGAGGTGGCGTCGGCGACCTCCGCCCACCGTTGCGGGGGCTCCGGTCGCCGGAAACGCAGGTCGCCCACGGGCGGCGCGGCGTACCGGATGCCCCTCCAGGTCCTGATGTCACCGCCCGCCAAGCCGGTGGAGCCCCGGACCGGGCCGTGGGTGGTTTCGACCACGCGGTTGTCGGTCGCCATGCGTCTGAAAACTTCCCTAACTAAGCCGCTCGGTCAGGAACTCGACTACCCGTTTGCGGGCCTCGTAAGCGGGTTGACCGTCAACTTCGCGGACCTCGTCGGTCAGCACCGAGTGCGCCCTCTTGCCGAAGCCGCCGTCATTGCCCGCGCGCGAGTCGATTTCGATGACCTCGAACGCGTCGCCGAGCCGCTCCTTGAGCGCCGCGAACCGTTCCCGCGGCACGACGCTGTCCTCACTGAACCGCAGGCCCATCGCGCACAGGCCGTCGTTCGCGCAGCGATCGGCCACGGTGGTCATCTCGGATTCGCTCAGACCGGTGTCGGCACGTCGCGCACGGCCCAACGGCATCGGCACCGACGGCTGGGAAAGCACCGGGGCCAGCACGCTGTCGTCGACCGCGGCGGCCAGCGCGAAGCCGCCGGTGAAGCACTGGCCGATGACGCCGACACCCTTGCCGGGCGTCGATGCGTTGAGGTCACGGGCCAGCGCGCGCAGGAATAGCGAGACGGGCCGCTCTTTGCCGGTCGCAAACGCGGCAAATTCCCTTGCCACACAAGCCCGCGCGATGACAGCGGCCGTATAGCCGACCGTCTTCGGCTTGCCCGGCTCCCCGAACAGCGACGGCATGGCCACGGTGAACCCGTTGTCCACCAAATGATTTCCCAGACCCAGCACCGCGGGATGGATGCCGGGTAT
>NZ_JAOPWB010000116.1 GCF_025965855.1 Mycobacterium sp.
TGGGCGCGGCCCAGCGCGTCGCGGGCCCGGTCGCTGGCCTCGGCGACGCCGGGGAGTTCCAGCAGCGGGGCCAGCGGGTCAGCCGTCACAGCTTGCCAACCTATCGGGGAGGCGCGAATGGGCTCAAAATGGGCTGGGAATGGCCTCCAGCAACCGACGGGTGTACTCGTGGCGCGGCCGGGTGAACAGCTCCTCGGTGGGCGCCCGCTCGACCACCCGGCCGGCTCGCATCACCAGGACGTCGTCGGCGATCTGCCGGATCACCGCGAGGTCGTGGCTGATGAACAGGTAGGTCAGGCCCATTTCGGCCTGCAGCTCGGCCAGCAGGTCCAGTATCTGCGCCTGCACGAGCACGTCGAGCGCCGAGACCGCCTCGTCGCACACCAGTATGTCGGGCCGCAGCGCCAGCGCCCGGGCGATCGCCACCCGTTGCCGTTGACCGCCCGACAGCTCGCGGGGCAGTCGCCGCAACACCGACGACGGCAGCGCGACGTGGTCGACAAGCTCGCGCACCGACCGCTCGCGCTGCTTGCGGTCGCCGACGCGGTGGACCCGCAGCGGCTCCTCGATGGCGCGAAAGACCGAATACATGGGATCTAAACTGCTGTAAGGGTTCTGGAACACCGGCTGCATGCGCCGCCGAAACGCCAACGCCGCCTCCCGGTCCAACGCGTCGTCGATTCGGGTGCTGTCGAAAACGACGGTGCCCGAGGTGGGTTTCAGCAGACCCAGCACCATCCGCGCCAGCGTTGATTTTCCCGACCCCGACTCGCCCGCGATCGCCAGGGTGCTCCCCCGGCGCAGCCGAAACGACACGGCGTCGACGGCGCAAAACTCCTCGCGCCGCCACGGCGCCCCGCGCGCCTCCCGGTAGACCTTGGTCAGTTCGGAGGCGACGAGGACGTCCTCGGGGGGTTCGTCCGGGGGGCGCCTCCGGGTTCGGGACGGGCTCGATGTCAGCGACGGGGCCGCGGCCACCAGTCGTCGGGTGTATTCGTGTTGTGGGTCCTGCAGGATGGCTTGCGCGTCACCGGATTCCACCACCGCACCGCGATGGACGACGATCACGGACTCGGCCCGTTCGGCGGCCAACGCCAGGTCGTGAGTGATCAGGAGCAGCGCGGTCCCGAGTTCGGCCGTGAGGCCCTGCAGATGGTCGAGCACCTGCCGTTGCACGGTGACGTCGAGCGCGGAGGTCGGCTCGTCGGCGATGAGCAGCTTGGGCCGTCCCGCCAACCCGATGGCGATCAGCGCGCGTTGGCACATGCCGCCGGAAAGCTGATGCGGGTAGCGGCCGGCCTGTTTGACCGGATCCGGCATGCCCGCCTCGGCCAGCAACTCGACGGCGCGTCGCCGCGCCTCGCGAGTACCGGTGTTCGCCCGCAACGCTTCCCGGACCTGAAAGCCCACTTTCCACACTGGGTTGAGGTTGGTCATCGGATCCTGCGGCACGTAGCCGATGGCGCGTCCCCTGATCGATCGCAGCAGCCGGCGGTCGGCGCGGGTGATGTCGCGTCCGTCGAAAACGATGCGGCCGGCGGAGATTCGGCCGCCGGGCGGAAGCAACCCGAGGATGGCGGCGGCAGTCGTGGACTTCCCCGATCCCGATTCGCCGACCACCGCGACGGTCTGACCGCGCAGCACGGTCAGGTCCACGCCGCACACCGCGGGGGCGTGCGCGCCGAACCTGACTTCCAGGCCCTCGACCGACAGCAGCGGCGCGTCTTGCGTGCTCATGCGCGCCACGCCCGCGACGCCGGGTCCAGGGCGTCGCGCAGAGCGTCACCCATCATCATGAACGCGAGCACCGTAATCGCCAGTGCGCCAGCCGGATAGAACAGGATGGGCGAGCCCGACCGCAACCGGCTCTGCGCCAGGTTGATATCGCCGCCCCACGACACCACCGAAGCCGGCAGGCCGACGCCGAGGTACGACAACGATGCCTCGGTGACGATGAACACCCCGAAGGCGATGGTGGACACCGCGAAAACCGGGCCCAGCGCGTTGGGCAATACATGTCGTACCAGGATCTGAAATTCCCTCAGCCCCAGGGCCTTCGCCGCGAGGACATAGTCGCTGACTCGCACCTCGATCACCGCGCCGCGAGCGACCCTGGCCACCTGCGGCCAGCCGAACAAGGCCAGGATGGCGACCACCGTCCACACCCGGCGGTGGTGCATGACGCCCATGATCACGACGGCGGCCAGCAGCAGGGGCAACCCGAAGATCACGTCGGTGATGCGCGAGACCACGGCGTCGGTCCAGCCGCCGTAGAAGCCGGCCAGCGAGCCCAGCACCCCGCCGACGACGAACACGAGCAGGGTGGCCCCCAGACCCACGGTGACCGAGGCCCGCGCTCCGTAGACGGTCCGCGCGTAGATGTCGTGGCCCTGCAGATCGGTTCCGAACCAATGAGCGGCCGACGGGGGCAGCAGGCTCTGGCCGGGATCGGCGTAGGTGGGATCGATTCCGGTGAACAGCCCCGGAAACAACGCGACGACAACGATGAACGCGATCAGCGCGGCGGCGACGACGAACTTCGGACGCCGGCGCAGGTTGCGCCAGGTGTCGCGCCAAAAGCCGTGACGATCGGGAATGCGCTCAGCCATAACGGATCCGGGGGTCGAGGGCGGCGTAGAGCAAGTCCACCACCAGGTTGGCGACCAGATAGATCACCACCAGCACCGTCACTATCGAGACGACGGTCGGCGCCTCCTGCCGGGTGACGGCCTGATACAACACGCCGCCGACACCGTGAATGTTGAAGATGCCTTCGGTCACGATGGCTCCGCCCATCAGCGACCCGAGGTCGGCGCCGAGGAACGTCACCACCGGTATCAGCGAGTTGCGCAGGATGTGCACCGTCACGACTCGCCGTCGCGACAGCCCTTTGGCGGTCGCGGTGCGGACATAGTCGGCGTGCGCGTTGGCGGACACCGCGGATCGGGTCAGCCGCACCACGTAGGCGAACGACACCGAACCCAAAACGATTCCGGGCAGCAACAATCGCCCGAACGTCGCCCTCTCCCCCACCGTGACGGGCGCGATCCCCAGCCGGACGCCGAACACGAACTGCGCCAAAAAGCCCAGGACGAATATCGGGATCGCGATGATGACGAGGCTGGTGATCAGCACCGCGGAATCGAAGATTCCGCCCTGGCGCAGCCCGGTGATCACACCGATGCCGATTCCCAGCACCGTTTCCACCGCCACCGCGATCAGCGCCAGCCGCAGCGTGACCGGAAAGGCATGGGCCAGAACGGCACTGACCGGCAGCCCGGAATAGGAGCGCCCCAGGTCGCCGTGCAGGATGCCACCCAGGTAGCGCAGGTACTGCAGGATGAACGGATCGTCGAGGTGGTAACGGGCGCGCAGCGCTGCGGCCACCGCGGGGGTCAGGGGACGGTCGCCGGCCATCGCCGCGACCGGATCGCCCGGCAAGAGGAAGACCATACCGTCGATCAGCAGCGTGGCGCCGAAAAAGACCGGCACCATGATGGCGACCCGGCGGGCGATGTACCAACCCATCTCAGCGCTTCACGATGTTCTCGTAGTCGGGCAGGCCGTTCCAGGTGACCCGGACGTTCTTGACCTCCGTCGACCACCCCACCACCCCGATGTCGTCCCAGAGCGGGACAACGGGCATGTCGTGGAACAGGATTCGTTGCGACGCGTTGGCCAGGTCGTCCGACTGCCGAAGGGTGGGCGCGGCCTCGGCGGCCGCCAGCGCCGAGTCGAATTCGGGGTTGGCGTAGCCGACGTCGTTGGAACCGGCGCCGGTGGCGAAGAGCGGGGCGAGGAATTCGATCATTGACGGGTAGTCCCCCTGCCACGCGGCGCGGAACGCGGTCGCGATGGTGTGGTTGGTGATCTGGGTGCGAAATCCGGCGAAGGTCGGCTGCGGTGCCCCGACCGCGTCGATGCCCAGCACGTTCTTGATGCTGTTGGCCACCGCGTCCACCCATTCCTGGTTTCCGGCGTCGGCGTTGTAGGCGATGGCGTACTGGCCACTCCACGCCGAGATCGCGTTGGCCTGCGCCCAGAGTTGCCGCGCGCGATCCGGATCGAAGTTCAGCACGTCGTTGCCCGGTAGGTTCGGGTCGAATCCCGGCAACGACCGCGCGGTGAAGTCGCGCGACGGGGTGCGTGTTCCCATGAAGATCCGCTGACAGATCTGCTCGCGGTTCACTGCGGCCGACAGCGCAAGCCGGCGCAAGCGGCCTTCCTCGCCGCCGAAGTGCGGCAGCCGCAGCGGGGTGTCGAGGCTGTGCTTGACGGCCACCGGGCCGCTCGTGACGTTGCCTCCCAGGTCGCGCTTGTACACCGGCAGCGCGCTCGGCGGAATCGTGTCCAGGACATCGAGATTGCCCGACAACAGGTCGGCGTAGGCGGTGTCGAGATTGGCGTAGAACTCGAACCTCAGCCCCTTGTTGTGGGGCTTGCGGTTGCCGTGGTAGTCGGGGTTGGGCCGCAGATCGATCTTGACGTTGTGCTCCCAGGCGGGCCCGTCCGGGCTGTCGGAAAGCTCATACGGCCCGTTGCCAAAAGGGTTGCGGCCAAACGCCGCGACGTCCCGAAACGCGCCGGCCGGAAGCGGATAGAAGGCGCTGTGGCCCAGCCGGAGAACGAAGTCGATGGTCGGCGCCTTGAGCCGCACGGTGAACTCGAGATCACTGACCACATGCAACCCGGACATGGTGGTGCGCTTTGAATCAGCAGCGGAAACCTCGTCGAACCCGTCGATCGGGCTGAAAAAGCTTTGTTGCAGTTGGGCATTTGTGCTCAAGGCTCCATAGTTCCACGCGTCGACGAACGAGTGAGCCGTCACCGGCGAGCCGTCGGTGAACTTCCAACCGGGCTTGAGGACGATGCGGTAGTCGACGTTGTCGGGGGTCTCGATCGACTGGGCGACCTCGTTGGCTGGGTTTCCGGCGGCGTCGTAGGACACCAGGCCGGCGAAGAGCCGGTCGATGATCCGGCCGCCATTGCTGTCGTTGGTGCTGGTCGGCACCAGCGGGTAGGGCGGTTCCCCGCCGTTTACCAGCACCAGATCGGGGCTCAAGACGCCGCCGCCACAGCCGGCCGCCAGCATTCCGGCTGCAAGAACGGCCAGCGCGGCAAGCATCCGACGCATGTCAGCGACCCTAAGGCCTGCGGCGCCGCCCGCCGAACGGGGCGCGCGCCGCGACTAGGACGGCGACGTGACCTCGCACGAAGTCGGCGTTCAGGTTGGATATCGGGCGGCGATGTTCGGCATTCCGGCGATCGGCTGGGTCTGTCTGATAGCCGGGTTACGCGCCCGCAACCGAGCGCTCCCCGTCAGCACCGGTTCCGCGTACCGCCGGCGCCGCCGATGGCGTATCCACTGCAGCCGCGACCCGCAAAGTGGGCCACCACGCTCATCATCGTCGGTGAGCACTGCTGACCCTGGGCGCGTTGGGAATCGCCGGAAATCTCGCGCGCCCACGCAACGCGAGCCCGTTCGACACTGACAAGTCGATGCGGGTGGGCCAGCGCATCGAACAAAATGCCTTTCTCGCAAGGTCTTTCAAATCAAGGCCGGACAACGACTGCGCCAACCCGACGAATACCTATGAACTGGCCTTCAAAGTTGGTCCCTCGACGACCTGCCCGGACGGCGGCACGGACAAAACACGATGCCCGCCCGCCGACAGGACCATCGCTTACCCGACCCGGGAGCGCGTCTACTGCCTGGCACGAACCGATTCCTGATCAGAGCGCGATCAGCCCGCGGTGACGGGATGGACCTCCAGCCGGCAGGCGTCGATGGTGGCCGGCACGGTGAACACCTGCACGATGTCGGGAGGGCTGACGACCAGGTCGGTGTAGCCGGGGCAGGGGTTGCCGGCGGCGTCGACGGCCATGCCCTCCACCCCCTCCACAATGGCCTGCGCCTGCGTCGACAGCGACACCGTGACGGTCGGCGGAACTTCGACGCCGGAGGGCAGCCCACCCATGTACCCGCGCGGCGTCCGCTGGGCGTGAATGGGCGGCCCGCCGGTCCCCGAGTCGACGCCCGGATAACCGGTGAGCGTGCACGGGTCGGCGCCACCCGCGAGGGCGAACAGCAGCGTGACGCTGCGGTGGCCGACCGCGCCCTGAGTCGGGGAAGCGCTGACGGCGATCTGTTCCGACCAGCATGGCGTCGGCTGGTCGACGATGTCGGCCGGCTCCGCCCACGCCGAGGGGCCCTGCATCCCCAGGATCATCGTCGCCGCGTAAGTCGTTGCGGCCGCGGCGAAGTTGCGGGCTAATCGGCGCGCGCGCCGCCCATGCGGTCCCGGCACATCGGTGATTATCCGGCATGGGGCCGCGTTTGACCCCGGATTGGGCAGCGGCTTTTCACCTCGAAGGTCTAGGCTCACTGACGGTTGACGAGCCTCGACGCTAGGAGGAATCCAGTGACCGCCACCCACACCGAGGGCCCGACGTCGTATCCGCCGCCGGCGCAGTTCGCCGAGCAGGCCAACGCGGGTGAGGAGCTGTACCGCGAGGCCGAGCAGGACCGGCTGGCGTTTTGGGACAAGCAGGCCAAGCGCCTCTCTTGGTCGACGCCGTTCACCGAGATCCTGGACTGGTCGGAGGCACCCTTCGCCAAGTGGTTCGCCGACGGCAAGCTCAACGTCGCCTACAACTGCGTGGACCGCCACGTGCAGGCCGGCCTCGGGGATCGGGTCGCCATCCACTGGGAGGGCGAACCGGGCGACAGCCGCAGCCTGACCTATGCCGATCTACAGACCGAGGTGTGCAAGGCGGCCAACGCGCTGACCGACCTCGGTCTGGTCGCCGGCGACCGGGTCGCCATTTACATGCCGTTGATCCCCGAGGCCGTCATCGCGATGCTCGCCTGCGCGCGCCTGGGCATCATGCACAGCGTCGTGTTCGCCGGTTTCACCGCCAAGGCACTCCGCGCGCGGATCGCCGACGCCCAGGCCAAGCTGCTGATCACCACCGACGGGCAGTTCCGCCGCGGCAAGCCGGTGCCGCTGAAGGACGCGGCCGACGAGGCCATAGCGCCGGGCCCCGACGGCGCCAGCTCCGTCGAGCGCGTTCTGGTGGTGCGGCGCACGGGAATTGACGTGTCCTGGAACGATGATCGCGACCTGTGGTGGCACGAAGCGGTCGACTCGGCGTCGCCCGAACACACCCCGGAGCCTTTCGACGCCGAGCAGCCGCTGTTCCTGCTGTACACCTCGGGCACCACCGGCAAGCCCAAGGGCATCGTCCACACCAGCGGCGGCTATCTGACCCAGTGCTCCTACACGCACTACTACGTCTTCGACGTCAAGCCCGAAAGCGACGTCTTCTGGTGCACGGCCGACATCGGCTGGGTCACCGGGCACACCTATGGTGTCTACGGTCCGCTGTCCAACGGGGTGACCGAGGTTCTCTACGAGGGCACGCCCGACTCGCCCACCCAGCACCGGCATTTCGAGATCATCGAAAAGTACGGCGTGACAATCTATTACACCGCACCCACGCTCATCCGCACGTTCATGAAGTGGGGCCGCGAGATTCCCGACGCGCACGACCTGTCCAGCCTGCGACTGCTGGGGTCGGTCGGCGAACCGATCAATCCCGAGGCGTGGCGCTGGTACCGCAAGGTGATCGGCGCCGACAGCCTCCCGGTCGTCGACACCTGGTGGCAGACCGAAACGGGCGCCGCGATGATCACCCCGCTGCCGGGAGTCGCCGCGGCCAAACCGGGTTCGGCGATGAGGCCGTTGCCGGGCATCTCGGCCAAAATCGTCGACGACCACGGCGATCAGATCCCGCCGGGCAACGACAAGGGCGAGCACGTCAGCGGCTACTTGGTCCTGGACCGGCCGTGGCCGTCCATGCTGCGCGGCATCTGGGGCGATCCGGAACGCTATGTCGAGACCTACTGGTCCAGGTTCGGCGAGCAGGGCTGGTACTTCGCCGGCGACAGCGCCTATTACGACGCCGACGGCGCCATCTGGGTGGTGGGCCGCATCGACGACGTGATGAACGTTTCGGGGCACCGGCTTTCGACCGCCGAGGTGGAATCGGCGCTGGTCGGCCATATCGCGGTGGCCGAGGCGGCCGTGGTCGGCATGACGGACGAAACCACCGGCCAGGCCATCTGCGCGTTCGTCGTCTTGTGCGCCGACTTCGAGGTGCACGACGGGATCGTGGACGAGCTGCGCGTGGAGGTGGCCCGGGAGATTTCGCCCATCGCCAAGCCCCGCGAGGTCCATGTGGTGCCCGAGCTGCCCAAGACCCGCAGCGGCAAGATCATGCGCCGGCTGCTGCGCGACGTCGCCGAAAACCGCGAGCTGGGCGACACGTCGACGCTGCTGGACCCCGGCGTGTTCGACGCGATCAGGGGTGGGAAGTAGGTCACTGTAGTTCGGGCGCTCACGCCGGCAGCGGCACGAATCCCGCACCCGGCCGGTGCTTGGCGTTGATGTCGGCGAGGTCGGCGTTGATCGACATCACCACCGCCGGGGTGTGCAGCGGGATGTACTTGATGATGCACGTCGGCAGGTTGTCGCTGAACGCCCCGTGAATCATGCCGACCAGCAGGTTGTTGACGGTCACCGGCGCCCCGGAGTCACCCGGTTGGCCGCACACCTGCATGACGATGGTGCCCGGGTCCTGGCCCGGCCCCCAGGTGACACCGCACGAATTGCCGGTCGTGCGGCCCTGCTTGCAGGCAATCTGGCCGAAGGCCGGATCCGGACCGATGCCGCTGATCACAAAGCCGTTGTAGTCGGCCACCGGCGCCACCTTGGCCGGATCGAATTTGATCACCGCGTAGTCGAGGACGTCGTTGCCCGAGACCATGACGCCCAGCGGGCCCCTGTTCTGGGCGGCCTCGGCTGCGACCTGCGCGCCCGGACTGCCACAGTGCGCCGAGGTGAAGCCGATCATCTCGCCGGCGGCATCGGTGCCGATCGTCGTCAGGGTGCACATCGTGTCCCCGTTGATGACGATGCCGGCCCCGCCACCCATCGGGACCCTGTCGTCGGCGGTTGCGTTGGCGGGGACGCTCATAAGTGTCACCAGTACGGCCACCATCGCCGCTTTATAGCAACGACAGGCCGTCTGCAAAGCAACACCCCCATTGAGCGGTCCGACATCCCGAGCGGCTTGGTCAGTCTAGTCGGCTAGGGTGGCGGATTCGCTCAGGTCGGATAGGTCCGATAGCCCAGCCGCGGCCCCTGCGATATTCCTTTCCCGCTCAAGGGGATCCATCACCCGACATCCGCGGCGGCGGCGGCTTGGCCGTCCGGACGCCGAACTCCGCGGTCCCGCGTCGCCCCCGCCGAGACCGGCGCCGGGCTTCGACTGGCGTTCAGCTGGCCTCGTCTGGCACCGCACCGCATGGCAACATAAACCGCGACGAGAGAACGAGAGGACGGTCCGTGAGCAAAGACGATCGCAATAACGGTGTGCCCAGCACGCTGACCACGATTCCGTTGGCCGACCCGCACGCCAGGCCCGCTGAGCCGTCGATCGGTGAGCTGATCAAAGACGCCACAGCTCAGATGTCCACGCTGGTGCGCGCCGAGGTCGAACTGGCCCGCGCGGAGATCACCCGGGACGTCAAGAAGGGCCTCACCGGCAGCGTCTATTTCATCGCCGCCCTGGTGGTGCTGTTCTACTCCACGTTCTTCTTCTTTTTCTTCCTCGCCGAGCTGCTCGACAACTGGCTGTGGCGCTGGGTGGCGTTCCTGATCGTGTTCGGGATCATGGTGGTCGTCGGCGCCCTCCTCGGGTTACTGGGTTTCTTGAAGGTCCGCCGCATCCGGGGGCCACGGCAGACGATCGAATCGGTCAAGGAGACACGCACCGCGCTCACCCCCGGTCACGACAAGCCCGTCACCGGCGCGAAACAGCTCACCGAGCCCGGCGGCCGGCACACAAGGCCCGACGACGGCACCCCCACCGATCCCTCGGGCTGGTAGATGCCCGCACCAGATCCGTCGGTCACCCGCATCGACGGGCCGTGGCGGCACCTGGACGTGCACGCCAACGGCATCCGGTTCCACGTCGTCGAAGCCCTGCCCGACGGACAAGGTGGCGCCGTTCCGCCCGCAGAGCCCGCTACCGCGCGGCCGCTGGTGATGCTGCTGCACGGTTTTGGATCGTTCTGGTGGTCCTGGCGGCATCAGCTGCGCGGGCTGACCGGAGCGCGCCTGGTCGCGGTCGACCTGCGCGGCTACGGCGGCAGCGACAAGCCGCCCCGCGGCTACGACGGCTGGACGCTCGCCGGCGACACCGCCGGGCTCATCCGTGCGCTCGGGCACTCGTCGGCGACGCTGGTCGGCCACGCCGACGGCGGGCTGGCCTGCTGGGCCACCGCGCTGCTGCATTCACGGCTGGTGCGCGCCATCGCGCTGATCAGCTCGCCGCACCCGGCGGCGTTGCGGCGATCCACGTTGACGCGCCGCGATCAGGGTTACGCGCTGCTGCCGACGTTGCTGCAATACCAGCTGCCCATCTGGCCCGAGCGCCTGCTGACCCGGGACAACGCCGCGGAGATCGAGCGCCTCGTCCGCAGCCGAAGTTGCGCCAAATGGGTTGCGTCCGAGGACTTTTCGCAGACCATCGGTTACCTGCGGACGGCCATCCAGATACCGGCTGCCGCGCACTCCGCGCTGGAATACCAGCGCTGGGCGGTGCGCAGCCAGCTGCGCGGGGAAGGCCGGCGGTTCATGAGGTCGATATGCCAGCAGCTCGGCACGCCGTTACTACACCTGCGCGGTGACGCCGATCCCTACGTGCTTGCCGACCCGGTCGACCACACCCAGCGCTACGCCCCACAGGGCCGCTACATATCCATCACCGGCGCAGGGCATTTCAGCCACGAAGAGGCGCCGGAGGAAATCAACCGGCACCTGATGAAATTCTTCGAGCAGGTGCACGGGCCACGGATCAGCTGACGCAGGACCCGGTCGCGACCTGCTGGGTGGCACCGATCTTGGAGAGCTGACCGGCCACCTCGTCGGCGGTCAGCACGAAGCCGGTCTCGGGGTCGTCGACGGCAGCGCCGAACACGACACCGAGCACGTGACCGCTGAGGTCGATCAACGGACCACCCGAATTGCCTTGCTCCACACTGGCTCTGATGGTGTACACGTCGCGGGTGACCGGCGTCGGATCCCGATAGATGTCGGGACCGCTGAGCCTGATGGCCTCGCGAATCCTGGCAGGAGTCGCGGTGAAGTTGCCGCCGCCCGGATAACCCAGCACTACAACGCTTTCGCCGCTTTTCGCCTCGGCCTGGGCGAAGGCCAACGGCGGCGGCGGCAGGTTCGGGACGGCGAGGATCGCGATGTCGACCGACGGATCGTAGGACACCACCGTCGCATCAAAGGGGTTGCCGCTCGCGTAGACCTGGACGCTGTTGGACCCGGCGACCACGTGCGCATTGGTCATCACCCGATCGGGCGCGACCACAAATCCGCTGCCCTCCAACACCTTTTGGCAGCTCGGCGCCAGGCTGCGCACCTTGACGACGCTCGGCGCGGTGGCCGTCACCGCCGGGTTGTTGGCCAGGGCGGGGTCCGGGGACGCGACCGGAATCACCGGGGTGCGGCTGAACGGCTCCAGGACCTGAGGCAGGCCCGAGGTGTTCAACAGCGCCGACAATCGCTTGGGCACCGTCTTCAGCCAGGGCGGCGCGACCTCGTTGACTTGCGCGAGCACCCGCGAGCCCCGGACCGCGGCGGCGAGTTCGGGCTGGTCCTTGGACTGGGTCAGCGGTGTGGCCAGCAGCCACGCCGCGGTCAGCACCACCACCAGCTGGACGCCCACGCCGATGACTGAGTCGACGGATCGGATTGTGCGGCTGCGGATTGCGCCGCGAACGGCCCGTCCCAGCACCACGCCGGCGACCTCACCGACGACGACCAGCGCGAGGATCAGGAACAGCGCGGTGAAAAGTTTGGCGCGGGGCGCGGCGATGTGGCTGACAATGTGGGGGGCCAGCAGCACTCCGGCGATGGCCCCGAGCAGCACGCCGACAAACGACAACAGGGAACCCAGCGCCCCCGAACGCCAGCCGGAGATGGCCGCGATGAAGGCGACCGCCAGGACGGCGATGTCCAGCCACTGCGACGGGCTCATCGAGTTCATGTTCATCGGCGGGGCCCGCCCTCGTCGCCGACCAGCACCATCGCCTCGTCCAGCTCGCGCACGTCGTCGGTGTCCCAGGGCTGGGCCCAGCCGGCGACATCGAGCATGGCCGAGATCACCTGGCCGGTGAATCCCCAGACCAGCATTTCGTTCAGCAGAAACGCCGGGCCGGCCCAACGGCGCCCGAGGTTGCCCCGGTAGACCATCAGCCGGTTGTCCGGATTGATGAAGGCGCGTAACGGAACTCGCGCCACGATCGCCGTTTCGGCCTCGTTGACCACCGACACCGGGCCGGGGTCGGGCGAGTACGCCAACACGGGGACGACGTGGAACTGTGACGGCGCGATGAACGTCCGTTCCATCGTGGCCAGCGGATGCAGCCGGCCGATGTCGATTCCGGTTTCTTCGTGCGCCTCGCGCAGTGCGGTGGCCACCGGACCGTCGTCGGCGGGATCGGAGGCACCGCCGGGAAAGGCCGCCTGGCCGGCGTGGTGGCGCAAGGTCGAGGCGCGCACGGTGACCAGCAGGTCGGCATCGTCGGGGATGCCCCCGTCGGTCGGTGCGGATTCCGGACCCGAGAACAACACCAGAACGGCGGCTTCGCGGCCGTCACCGCGCAAGGACGCCAGCGATGACGCGGCCTTGGTGGTCACCATCGCGAGCAGGTCGGCCGGCAGCCGGAGCCGATACGCGTCGGGGATCTGCTCGACGTTGTCGACCAGCGGACGCAACCAGGGCGGTGACACGTCGGGTATCAGCGGAACGGTCCACCGCGAGCGGGAGGTGCCCCCAGAACTCACGGCGCCTCCCTCGGTCCAGTCAATCTGCCTATCCGGCGTCGTTTCCGACCGCAGCCGCGATCTCGTCGGCACTGGCGAAAGGCCGCGGCAGTATCTGCGCAACGCTACCGTCCGGCCGGAGGACGACCGTCGCAGGCATCACATTTACCACACGCAGCGCGGCCGCGACCCGACGACGGCCGTCCTGCAGGGTCGGCAGCCGAACACCCAACTCCGCCAACCGCAGTAACGCCGCCGCCTCGTTCTCGTCTTGGTGGACCGTCACCACCAACACGTCCGACCCGACCCGTCGCTGATACTCGGCCATCGCGGGAAGTTCGGCCGCGCACGGCGCGCACCAATACGCCCAGAGATTAAGGACTACCCGGTGTCCGGCCAGCGCGCGGGCGACGTCGACGGGCGAACCATCGGCAGCGCACTCCACCGTCACATCGCGCAGCGCCGCGGGGCCTGCGCCCCCGCCCCCGGCAGGGCAGGGTGGCAGGTCGGCGCGCTCGCGGGGACTCGCCAGCGCGGCCGGTGTGTCAGCGTCCCGGTGCTCCCGCGAGGCGGGAGTCTGGGTCGTCGCGGGCGGCGCGGAACTGTCGCGCAATTGGGCCACCAACGCCGCCACCAACGCCACCACCACCGCCAGGATCGCGATGGTCCACCGCGTCGTCCGGGTCAACGTCTCCCGCCCCGGTATTAGAGCCCCGCCAGGGCCAGCAGGTGCTCGGTTTCCGGGCCCTGGACGAGCGGCGCGGCGAGCATCGGTTCTGTCGGACCGAGTCCGAAGGACGGGCAGTCCTTGGCAAGGATGCAGGCGCCGCACGCCGGTTTGCGCGCGTGGCACACGCGGCGGCCGTGGAAGATGACCCGGTGGCTCAACATGGTCCACTCCCGGCGCTCGATCAGTTCGCCCACCGCGTGCTCGATCTTGACCGGGTCCTTCTCAGCGGTCCAACGCCACCGGTGCATCAACCGCGAGAAATGGGTGTCGACGGTGATTCCCGGGATGTCGAAGGCGTTGCCGAGTATGACGTTGGCGGTCTTGCGGCCCACCCCGGGCAGGGTGACCAGCTCGGCCATGGTCGACGGCACCTCGCCGTCGAACCGTTCGACGAGGGCCTGCCCCAGCCCGATGAGCGAGGCCGCCTTGTTGCGGAAGAAGCCAGTGGGACGGATGAGGTTTTCCAGTTCGGCCCGATCAGCTTGCGCAAAATCCAGCGCGGAGCGGTATCGCTTAAACAACGCCGGCGTCGTCAAGTTGACCCGCTTGTCGGTGCTCTGCGCCGAAAGGATGGTGGCCACCGTCAGCTCCAGCGGCGTCGTGAAATCCAATTCGCAATGGGCGTGTGGAAACGCTTGCGCCAGTGCACGATTCATCCGGCGAGCCCGTCGCACCAACCCGACTCGGGTCTCTTTGGACCAGCGATCGGTGACTACACCGTCGGGCACGGCCGGCGTTGACTTCGAGCGCCCGGATGCCTTTGCCGCAGTCACCTACGACAGAGTACTGATTTCGTGATCTCGCTGAGACCTAAGCCATGTTTACTCTCCTTGTGTCATGGTTGCTGGTGGCGTGCGTTCCCGGGCTGTTGATGCTCGCGACGCTCGGTCTGGGGCGGCTGGAAAAGGAGCTCGCCCACGACACCGTTTCGGCGACCGATGTCGACGACTTCCTCGAGCATGCGGAGGCCATCGATGTGCATACGCTGGCCCGTGAAGGCATGCCCGAGGCGCTGGATTACCTGCATCGGCGCCAAGCCCTGCGGCTGGCCGATTCGCCGCCGGCGCTCCCGCAAACCGGACGTCACGCCAAGCCGGTGTTTGCCACCGACTTTGGTGACCGCGACGAGGCCGGACTACCGACGCGCACGCGGGCCCATTCGCACGTCAATCCGCAATTTAGGGGGACTAGACACGTCGATCGTGTGTAGCGTGGCACGTTGGACACAATTGGCCAGCCTCTAGACTTACGTCACACGAGCAGGGTTGGCCTGCCCGCATCACATTATTGGAAAGCTGAAGAGGCAACGGTGGACGAGATCCTGGCAAGGGCAGGAATCTTCCAAGGGGTTGAGCCCGGCGCGGTCACCGCGCTGACCAAGCAATTGCAACCCGTCGACTTCCCGCGGGGACACACGGTTTTCGCCGAGGGGGAACCGGGCGATCGGCTGTACATCATCGTCTCGGGAAAGGTCAAAATCGGCCGGCGTTCGCCGGACGGCCGCGAGAATCTGCTGACGATCATGGGCCCGTCGGACATGTTCGGCGAATTGTCGATTTTCGACCCGGGCCCACGGACTTCCAGCGCGACCACCATCACCGAAGTTCGAGCGGTGTCCATGGACCGCGACGCGCTGCGGGCGTGGATCGCTGACCGTCCGGAAATCGCCGAACAGCTACTGCGGGTTCTTGCCCGACGGCTGCGGCGGACCAACAACAACCTGGCCGATCTCATCTTCACCGACGTGCCCGGCCGGGTGGCCAAGCAGCTGCTGCAGCTGGCCCAGCGTTTCGGCACCCAGGAAGGTGGCGCGATGCGGGTCACCCACGACCTGACCCAAGAGGAGATCGCCCAACTGGTGGGCGCTTCCCGGGAGACGGTCAACAAGGCGCTGGCCGATTTCGCCCACCGCGGCTGGATCCGTCTGGAGGGCAAAAGCGTGCTGATCTCGGACTCCGAGAGGCTCGCCCGCCGAGCTCGTTGAGCGCCGAGCCTGTAATTTTGCAGGCCCCTACTCGCACTTCTCCTGCAAGATTTCAGTCTCGGCGCAGGTAGTCCAGTTGCGCCTGAACCGACCATTCGGCCGCGTCCCAGAGCTTCTCGTTGACATCGACATAGACGTATTCGACTATCTGGCGGACGGTGGCGTCGTTGCCAAGGTCCCACAGCGCCGCGCGCACCTGCTCCAGACGTTCGTGCCGGTGGGTCAGGTAGCCCGAAGCGACGGTTTCCAGGTCGGCCAACTGCGGACCGTGTCCGGGCAGCACCGTGCGCCGGCCCAAACCGCGTAGCCGCCGCAGCGATTCCAGGTAGTCGGCCAGGCTGCCGTCCTCCTTGTCGATGACGGTGGTGCCGCGGCCCAGCACGGTGTCCGCGGTCAGCACGGCATCGTCGAGCAGGAACGACAGCGAGTCGGCAGTATGGCCGGGGGTCGCCATCACCTTGATCTTGAGGCCGGCCGCATCGATCACCTCGCCGTCGGTCAGCTCACCGCCGAGGCCGCGCAGAAACCCGCTGCCCGCGGACCGGACCGTCGCCCCGGTCAGGTCGACCAGCTTGTCGATGCCGTCGGTGTGGTCGCCGTGGCGGTGGCTGATCAGCACCAGCGCGACGCGGCCCAGCGCGGCAATCCGGGCGATGTGCTCGCCGTCGTCGGGGCCGGGATCCACCACGACCAGCTCGTCGCTGCGCGGGCCGCGCAGCACCCATGTGTTGGTGCCCTCCAGCGTCAGCAGCCCGGGGTTGTCGGCCAACAGCACCGACGCGGTGTCGGTGACCGCCCGCAACCGGCCGTATGCGGGATGGGTCAGCGACTCATCGGTCTCGGTCACGGCCGTCAGCCGACCTCCACGATCAGCTCCACTTCCACCGGCGCGTCCAGTGGCAGCTCGGATACGCCGACCGCCGAACGCGCGTGGGTGCCTGCGTCGCCGAACACCTCGGCGAGTAGGTCGGAGGCCCCGTTGATGACGCTTGGCTGGCCATTGAACCCCGGAGCGGATGCCACGAAGCCGACGACCTTGACCACCCGGGCGACGGCGTCGATGCCCACCAGCGAATGCACCGCCGCCAGCGCGTTGAGCGCGCAGATCCTCGCCATCACCTTGCCGTCCTCGGGGCTGACCTCGGCGCCGACCTTGCCGGTCCGCCGGAGCTGTCCGGCCTCCATCGGCAGCTGGCCCGAGGTGTAGACCAGGCTGCCGGTCCGCACCGCGGGGACGTAAGAGGCCAGCGGCGCAACCACCTCCGGAAGCGTGACGCCGAGCTGCCCGAGCCGGGCGGAAGCGCTCATTTCTACTTGGGGCGCTTCAAATACGCGACGTGCTGCTCCCCGGTGGGCCCGGGCAGTACGGAAACCAGCTCCCAGCCGTCGGCACCCCACTGGTCGAGGATCTGTTTGGTGGCGTGCGTCAGCAGCGGGACCGTGACGTATTCCCATGCGGTGGGTTGGCTCATGACGCGAGCTTATCGGTCGGCTTTCAACGGCTCTGGCCAGCCCAAGGGCCGTGCGGGCCGCGGGCTAGCATGCGAAGGTGGCATCAACTTCCAGCGGCAGTAGTTCCGTCGGTTGGCCCGCGCGCTTGTCAAAGGCCCGCTTGCATTTCGTGACCGGCAAAGGTGGGACGGGTAAGTCGACGGTCGCGGCCGCGCTGGCACTGACGCTGGCGGCGGGCGGCCGCAAGGTCCTCCTCATCGAAGTCGAAGGCCGCCAAGGGATTGCGCAACTTTTCGACGTCCCGCCGCTGCCCTATCAGGAGCTCAAGATCGCCACCGCCGAGCGCGGCGGGCAGGTCAACGCACTGGCGATCGACATTGAGGCCGCCTTCCTGGAATACCTGGACATGTTCTATAACCTCGGCATCGCGGGCCGGGCGATGCGCCGCATCGGTGCCATCGAGTTCGCGACGACCATCGCGCCCGGCCTGCGCGACGTGCTGCTCACCGGCAAGATCAAGGAGTCGGTGGTCCGCCAGAACAAGGGGGCCAAGGACCCGGTCTACGACGCGGTGGTCGTCGACGCGCCACCGACGGGTCGCATCGCGCGCTTCCTCGACGTCACCAAAGCGGTGTCCGACCTGGCCAAGGGCGGGCCGGTCCACTCGCAATCCGAGGGTGTGGTGAAGTTGCTGCACTCCGATCAGACCGCCATCCATTTGGTCACGCTGCTGGAGGCGCTGCCGGTGCAGGAAACACTGGAGGCCATCGAGGAGCTCGCGGAGATGGAACTGCCGATCGGCAGCGTGATCGTGAACCGCAACATCCCGTCGCTCCTGGAGCCGCGCGATCTGGCGAAGGCCGCCGAAGGGGATGTCGACGCGGACTCGGTGCGGGCCGGCTTGGAGATGGCCGGAATTCAGCTCAGCGACACCGACTTCGCGGGCCTGCTGACCGAAACCATTCAGCATGCGACCCGGATCACCGCCCGCGCCGAGACGGCGCAGCAGCTCGACGCGTTGAAGGTCCCGCGGCTGGAACTACCGGCGATTTCCGACGGTGTCGACCTCGGCAGTCTGTATGAGCTTTCGGAAACACTTGCGCAGCAGGGGGTTCGATGAGCGTCACGCCGAACACCCTTGATCTGGCCGCAATCCTGGCCGACAGATCCAACCGGGTGGTCGTGTGCTGCGGTGCCGGCGGGGTGGGCAAAACGACCACCGCGGCCGCGATGGCGATGCGTGCCGCCGAATACGGCCGCACCGTATGCGTTTTGACGATCGACCCGGCCAAGCGCCTGGCGCAGGCGCTTGGGGTCAACGACCTCGGCAACACGCCGCAGCGGGTGCCGTTGGCGCCCGAAGTCTCTGGCGAGCTGCACGCGATGATGCTCGATATGCGCCGGACGTTCGACGAAATGGTGGTCCAATACTCCGGACCCGGTCGGGCGCAGGCCATTTTGGACAACCAGTTCTATCAGACCGTCGCGACCTCGCTGGCCGGCACGCAAGAGTACATGGCGATGGAGAAGCTGGGTCAATTGCTCGCCCAGGACCGCTGGGACCTGGTGGTGGTGGACACTCCCCCGTCGCGCAACGCGCTGGACTTCCTGGATGCGCCGAAGCGACTGGGCAGCTTTATGGATAGCCGATTGTGGCGGCTGCTGCTCGCGCCCGGCCGGGGCATTGGCCGATTGGTCACCGGCGCAATGAGTTTGGCGATGAAGGCGCTGTCGACGGTGCTCGGTTCCCAGATGCTGGGCGACGCGGCGGCGTTCGTGCAGTCGCTGGACGCCACGTTCGGCGGTTTCCGCGAGAAGGCCGACCGCACCTACGCGCTGTTGAAGAGGCGCGGCACACAGTTCGTCGTGGTGTCGGCCGCCGAACCCGACGCGTTGCGCGAGGCGGCCTTCTTCGTCGACCGGCTGTCGCAGGAAGGGATGCCGCTCGCGGGGCTCCTGTTGAACCGCACTCACCCGACGCTGTGCTCCCTGCCGGTCGAGCGGGCGGTCGACGGCAGCAAGACGCTGGAGGCCTCCGATTCCGAGGCCGCGGCGCTGGCTGCCGCCGTGCTGAGAATCCATGCAGACCGGGCGCAAACCGCCAAGCGGGAAGTCAGACTGCTCTCCCGCTTCACCGGAGCCCACCCGCACGTGCCGGTCATCGGGGTTCCGTCGCTGCCGTTCGATGTTTCGGACCTGGATGCGCTTTGCGCGCTCGCCGATCAGATCACCGCCGTCGGCGACGAGGCGGCCCGCGCCGCGGGGCGCTGAGAAGCCGGCGAATCCGAATCCCGTCGGCGACGACGCGGCCCGCGCCGCGGGCCGCTGAGAAGCCGGCGGACGCCTCGCCGCCGAGCGACTCATAGTATTGAGCACACGCCAGTTAGGGCCGCCCAGAAGCTATTTGACGCGAGCCACTTCTGTCGGGCAGCGGCCGATTCGTTGCTGCCGAATTCCTATTGGGCACAAGCCAGCTCGTATTCGACATGAGTCAGTTACCTATCGAACACAGTATAATTAGACTGGGCCGTTAGGGGCGTAACGGAAACGTAATCATGAAAACGGATATTTTCAAGACCGTCAGAATGCTTGCCCGGCCGTAGCCGAACGGGTGCCTAATACCCCGGAGTCACCCGACGCTGCGGCCGCGGCGCTTTTCGAAATAGTCCGACCAGGAGACGACCTCGGGATGCTGCCTGAGCAGGGCCCTGCGCTGGCGCTCGGTCATGCCGCCCCACACCCCGAACTCGACCTTGTTGTCCAACGCGTCCGTCCCGCACTCCTGCATCACCGGGCAGTGACGGCAGATCACCGCCGCCTTACGTTGGGCGGCCCCCCGAACGAACAGTTCATCGGGGTCAGTGGTCCGACACAGTGCTTTCGAGACCCACGTGATCCGTTCTTCGGCGTCAACGCTGTGCAGTACCCCTTGTGCAGCCGCAATGTTTGTTCTACGCGCGGCCGGCCGTGAACCTGACACGAGCTGTTCCCTTCCTTCCGGCCGCTCGTCGCGACCGCCCTCCTCGGGTGCAGACCCCTGCTGCGATCTACGCCACACCATGCACATCGGTGTTATCTGAATCTCACCGTCTGTCTAAGTTAGGTGGTCAGGTAGCAATTGCGCAACAGTCTCATAACGCTTTTTTTGGGACGAGCGTGCAGTCTTGTCGAAAAGGATAAGCCCAACCGGCGCACCGCGCACTTCAACTTGATGGCTGACCAGTGACGGAGGCGATAATTTTCTGCCAACGTCGATCGTAAGTTCGCTGGTCACGGTATGGGAGCGGCTTGCTCAATCTCATGGCGTAGCGGGTGACCCGGGGGCGGCTACCCTAGTACGCATGTCAGACCGCCCCCCGGCCGTTCTCACGGTTCTCAAGCTCATGGGGTGCTGTATCTTGGCCAGCGTCGTCGCCACAGCCCTGATGTTTCCGCTCGCGGGCGGCATCGGGCTGGTGTCCAATCGGGCCTCTGAGGTCGTCGCCAACGGGTCCGCCCAGCTGACGCAGGGCGAGGTGCCGGCGGTCTCGACGATGGTCGACAAGAAGGGCAACGTCATCGCGTGGCTGTACTCGCAGCGCCGCTTCGAGGTGCCCACCGACAAGATCGCCAACACCATGAAGCTGGCGATCGTCTCGATTGAGGACAAGCGCTTCGCCGACCACAACGGAGTGGACTGGAAGGGCACCCTGACCGGGCTGGCCGGCTACGCGTCCGGCGACGTCGACACGCGCGGCGGCTCGACCATCGAACAGCAGTACATCAAGAACTATCAGCTGCTGGTGACCGCGAAGACCGATGCCGAGAAACGCGCGGCCGTGGAAACCACCCCGGCGCGCAAGCTTCGTGAGATCCGGATGGCGCTCACGCTGGACAAAACCTTCACCAAGCCCGAGATCTTGACCCGCTACCTGAACCTGGTCTCGTTCGGTAACAACTCGTTCGGGGTGCAGGACGCGGCGCAGACCTACTTCGGCATCAACGCGTCCGACCTGAACTGGCAGCAGGCGGCGCTGCTGGCGGGCATGGTGCAGTCGACCAGCGCCCTCAACCCGTACACCAACCCCGACGGCGCCCTGGCCCGGCGGAACTTGGTCCTCGACACCATGATCGAGAACCTGCCCCAGGAGGCCGAAGCCTTGCGCGCCGCCAAGGCCACGCCGCTGGGCGTACTGCCCCAGCCCAACGAGCTGCCCCGCGGCTGCATCGCGGCCGGCGACCGCGCCTTCTTCTGCGACTACGTGCAGGAGTACCTGTCGCGCGCGGGAATCAGTAAGGAACAGGTGGCCCAGGGCGGCTACCTGATCCGCACCACGCTGGACCCCGACGTGCAGATCCCGGTCAAGGCCGCCATCGACAAGTTCGCCAGCCCGACCCTGCCGGGCATTTCGAGCGTGATGAGCGTGATCGAGCCGGGCAAGACCTCCCACCATGTGATGGCGATGGCCAGCAACCGCACCTACGGCCTGAACCTCGACGCCGGCGAAACGATGCGACCGCAACCGTTCTCCCTGGTCGGCGACGGCGCGGGGTCCGTCTTCAAGATCTTCACCACGGCCGCCGCGCTAGACATGGGCATGGGCACCAACGCCACACTCGACGCGCCGCCCAGGTTCCAGGCCAAGGGCATGGGAAGCGGCGGGGCCAAGGGCTGCCCGAAGGACACCTGGTGCGTCGTCAACGCGGGTAACTACCGGGGCTCGATGAACGTGACCGACGCGCTGGCCACCTCGCCCAACACCGCGTTCGCCAAGCTGATCCAGCAGGTCGGTGTCACCCGCACCGTGGATATGGCGATCAAACTCGGGCTGCGGTCCTACGCCGATCCCGGCACCGCGCGCGACTATAACCGCGACAGCAACGAGAGCCTGGCCGACTTCGTCAAACGCCAGAACATCGGTTCGTTCACCCTCGGCCCGATCGAGGTGAACGCGCTGGAGTTGTCCAATGTCGCGGCCACCCTGGCCTCCGGCGGTGTGTGGTGTCCGCCGAACCCGATCGACAAGCTGATCGACCGCAACGGCAATGAGGTCTCCGTGACCACCGAGACCTGCGATCAGGTGGTCCCCGAGGGTTTGGCCAACACCATGGCCAACGCGATGAGCAAGGACGCGCTCGGCAGCGGCACGGCGGCCGGTTCGGCCGGCGCGGCCGGTTGGGACCTGCCGGTGTCGGGTAAGACCGGCACCACCGAAGCCCACCGCTCGTCCGGCTTCGTAGGTTTCACGAGCCACTACGCGGCCGCCAACTACATCTACGACGACTCGCCCAATCCGACCGATTTGTGCTCCGCCCCGCTGCGCCACTGCGGCGAGGGAGACCTGTACGGCGGTAACGAGCCGGCGCGCACCTGGTTCACCGCGATGAAACCGATCGCCACCAGCTTCGGACCGGTGCAACTGCCGCCGACCGACCCTCGCTACGTCGAAGGCTCCCCCGGTTCCCGGGTGCCGGCCGTCACCGGACTGGACGTCGACGCGGCCCGCCAGCGCATCAAAGAGGCGGGATTCCCGGTCGCCGACCAAACCAACTCCGTCAACAGCAGCGCAAAGCTGGGCGAGGTGGTCGGAACATCGCCCGCCGGCCAGACGATTCCGGGGTCGATCATCACGATCCAGGTCAGCAACGGCATCCCGCCGGCGCCGCCTCCGCCGCCCGACGGTGGACCACCAGTAGTTGGATCGCAGGTGGTCGAGATTCCCGGTCTGCCGCCGATCACGATTCCGCTCCTGGCGCCACCGCCACCGCCCGGAGCGCCGCCTCCATAGGCGGCGCGGCACACCGGATCTCTTCCGGATCTCTTTCCGGCACTGTGGCGCAAGCTATACGCGGCGAGACCGCAACCGGCAGTAGGCTGCCTGCATGGCTGATGTTTTGCCCGTGCTGATGCGCACCGGCGCCGTCGCGCTCGGCTCGACCCTGGCCGGCATCGGTTATGCCTCGCTCGTCGAGCGCAATGCGTTCGTCCTGCGCGAGATAACCATGCCCGTCCTGACACCGGGCTCCACGCCGCTGCGGGTGCTGCATATCAGCGATCTCCACATGCTGCCGACGCAGCGCCGCAAACAGGCCTGGCTGCGCGAGCTGGCCGCCTGGGAGCCGGACCTGGTCGTCAACACCGGCGACAACCTGGCGCACCCCAAGGCGGTGCCCGCGGTGGTGCAGACGCTGGGCGACCTGCTGTCGCGACCGGGTGTCTTCGTCTTCGGCAGCAACGACTACTTCGGGCCGCGGGTGAAGAACCCGCTGAACTACCTGACCAACCCGTCGCACCGGGTGCGCGGCGAGCCGCTGCCCTGGCAGGACCTGCGAGCTGCGTTCACCGAGCGCGGCTGGCTCGACCTCACCCACACCCGCCGCGAGTTCGAGGTGGCCGGCCTGCACATCGCCGCCGCGGGCGTGGACGACCCGCACATCGACCGGGACCGTTACGACGCGATCGCGGGCCCGGCCGGCCCGGCCGCGAACCTGAAGCTCGGTTTGACGCACTCCCCGGAGCCGCGCGTCCTGGATCGCTTCGCCGCCGACGGCTACCAGCTGGTGATGGCCGGGCACACCCACGGCGGGCAGCTGTGTCTGCCGTTCTACGGCGCCCTGGTCACCAACTGCGGCCTGGACCGCTCCCGGGCCAAGGGGCCGTCGCGTTGGGGAGCGAACACACAGTTGCATGTCTCCGCCGGAATAGGCACCTCACCCTTCGCGCCCGTGCGATTCTGCTGCCGGCCCGAGGCGACCCTGCTGACGCTGATCGCCGCCCCGATGGGCGACCGCGATTCCACCCACGACCTGAGCCGTTCGCAGCCAACCGCTTCGGTGCGGTGAGCGACCGGACCCGGATCGCGGTCCGCACCCTGTCGCGCAGCTGGACGGACAATGCGATCCGGCTGATCCAGGCCGACGCCCGGCGCAGCGCCGACACCCACCTGCTGCGGTACCCCCTGCCGTCGGCCTGGGGTGGGGACGGCCCAGGTGCCCAAGTCGCGCTGTACCTCAAGGACGAGAGCACGCATATCACCGGCAGCCTCAAGCACCGGCTCGCGCGCTCGTTGTTCCTGTACGCGCTGTGCAACGGGTGGATCGGCGAAGGCACCACGGTCGTCGAGGCATCGTCGGGTTCGACGGCGGTGTCGGAGGCCTACTTCGCGGAGCTGCTGGGGCTGCCGTTCGTCGCCGTGATGCCGGCGTCGACCAGCGCCGCCAAGGTCGCGCTGATCGAATCACAAGGCGGCCGTTGCCATTTCGTGACGGACTCGAGCCAGGTGTACGCCGAGGCCGAGCGCGTCGCCCAGGAGACCGGCGGGCATTACCTGGACCAGTTCACCAACGCCGAACGCGCCACCGACTGGCGCGGCAACAACAACATCGCCGAGTCGATCTACGAGCAGCTGCGCGACGAGAAGTTCCCCATCCCGGAGTGGATCGTGGTCGGCGCGGGCACCGGCGGGACCAGCGCGACGATCGGCCGTTACATCCGCTACCGACGGCACGCGACCCGGTTGTGCGTCGTCGACACGGAGAACTCCGCGTTCTTTCCCGCCTTCGCCGAGGACCGCTACGACGTCGTGATGTCCACCTCCTCACGGATCGAGGGCATCGGCCGGCCGCGGGTCGAGCCGTCGTTTCTGCCCGGCGTCGTCGACCGCATGGTCGCCGTCCCCGACGCCGCGTCGATCGCCGCCGCGCGCCACGTCAGCGCCGTCCTGGGACGCCGGGTGGGGCCGTCGACCGGCACCAACCTGTGGGGCGCGTTCGGCCTGCTCGCCGAGATAATTTCCGACGGCCGCGGCGGGTCGGTGGTCACCCTGCTCGCCGACAGCGGCGACCGCTACGCCGACACGTATTTCAGCGACGAGTGGGTCAGCGCGCAGGGGCTCGATCCGGCGGGTGCCGCCGAGTCCCTGGTCGAATTCGAACGCAGCTGCACGTGGTCCGGCCAATAGCCAGCGGTTTGGCGAGTCGACGGGCCGGTGCGATACGCTGTCGTGGCTTCAAGCGGGGTGTGGCGCAGCTTGGTAGCGCGCTTCGTTCGGGACGAAGAGGCCGTGGGTTCGAATCCCGCCACCCCGACTCAAAGAGCCTGGTAACAGGCTTACAGAAGGTGCTAGGCAGTTTGCTGCAGCGTACCGGGTACGTTTTCTCCGTCAGTTTCACTGTCGCTGTTGGCAGTTGATGGCTGCAGCGCCGCCGTGCGGTGCTGGTCCAGCACATCAGCCAACGCATCTAGGTCTGAGTCGAATAGGTCAGCGTACGTTCGCAACGTGAGACTTGGGTCTTCGTGGCCAAGCATCCTTGCAATCGCAAGGACATTGCCGCCCGCCGACACCGCCAAGCTCGCGGCCGTGTGTCTCAGGTCGTTCGGTGTCACCTTCGGGAAGTCTTTTAGAGAGTCCCGGGCCACGTTGAACACACGGGGTCGCCAGTGAGACACCCGGAGCGGGCCACCGCTTGACGCCGAGAAAACCAAGTCCTCGCGTCGCTTGCCAAGCATGCGCTGGCTCAACTCGTCCGCTAGAAACGCCGGGAAGGGGACCGAGCGGCGCTCGTGGTCTTTGGGTGACTTCCAGTCCAGGCGGCCATCAGCCTCGGCCACCGCTGACTTGATTTGAAGACGACGGCGAAGCATGTCAACAGACTCAACCGTGAGAGCCGCAAGTTCTCCCCAACGCAGGCCGGTGTAGGCCAGCAGGCGTACCACCAAGCCGTCGACTTCACCGGCGGCCATAGCTAGCTGCTCGACCTGGCGGTGAGTGAGGTACGGCCTTGCCCTGTGCTGCCGTCTGGGAGCGTTGATGCCGTCGCACGGGTTGCGGACTAACCGCCCGTCGTCCACTGCGTCCTTGAGAACCATCCGGAGAATGCCAAGGGCGTTCTCGATAGTCGGCACCCCAGTTCCCGCGTCGACCAGGTCGGCTACCCCCCACGCCTTGACATCCGGCGGGGCCACCTTCGTCACCTGCAGCTCACCCCACTTGTCGGAAACGTGCGCCCGCCACGTGTGTTGCCTTGTAGCTCTTGTGGTCTCGGCGATGTCCGCCTTTCGGACCCATTGCGAAAACTGCTGCGCCACAGTCCAGATACCCGTCACGGGGGGCGCAATGTCTGCTCCGCTACGGGTAATCTGGTCGAGCCACCCCTTGGCGTCGGCCTTGTACTTGAACCGCCGGGTGCGCTCTTTGCCGTTGCTGTCGACGTAGCATGCTCGCCACTGATTCCCCTTGCCATGCAGCTCGGTCCGCTTACCGGAGCGGCTGACCCACAGGTTCTCAACCCCTTGGCGCTGTCCTCGTTGTTGACCCATGGCTCGGATCATAAGGTGCGCGTGCGGACGTGGAACGGGAATTTTGGCATGTGCCGAAGGCCGGAGATTATTCTGAAGTGCGTGAAACGGGACGTGATTCACTTTGGGTGCAGGAGTTGAAAGCAGCTGACTCCCAACAGCTGTAGCGATATACGGAGGAACATGTCCCGCACAACAAGACCAGACGACGAACTTCTCAGCATCAAGGACGCCACCAAGCTCACTGGGCATAGCGTCGCCACCTACCGCTGGTACCGAGCCAACGGCATCGGACCAAAAAGCTGGAAATGCGGACGCTACGTCCGGTACTGGCGTTCAGACGTTCTTGCATGGATGGCCGTACAGGAGACGGCAACTGCCAAAGGCGGTGTGCTGTGCACGAACTCGCACACATCCCGGCACCATCCGAAGCGACATGGGTGGATGAGTGGAACTTCTTCCAAGGAAGCTGCTCTATTGAGTGGCACCAGCATGGGCGAGCGGTCATCCGACGCCACAGGCGGCTTGCTAAGAGTCATCGGGGACAGCGGTGTACTCGTACTCAAGGACTTCACCTCGATCCTCTCCCTGCCGCCTAGCGCACCCCCCTCGGTTCTCGCCGCGCTGCGGGAGATCTACGACGGCCATTGGACGCGCACACTGGGCGCTGACGGGGGTCGCAGTCTCGAGTGGTACGGAAGAATCGCGCTGATTGGCGCAGTGACAACGGCATGGGACAGCGCACATACCGCCGTCTCAGCGATGGGTGATCGCTTCGTTCTACTCCGGCTCGATTCGTCGCACAACAGAATCGCAGGAGGGCGGCAAGCTGTTGCAAACACGGGCAGCGAGATCGAGATGAGACGAGAGCTAGGCGCAGCCGTCAAGGTTGTCCTAGATGGCGTCGACACGAAGGCGATCTGCCTAGATCACCACGAGGGTGAGGCCCTGCTAGCTGCCGCCGATCTGGTCACACTCGTCCGTACTGCTGTCGAACGTGACCGGCAAGGCAACGTTACGTATGCCCACGTGCTGAGATGCCGACACGATTCGTCAAGCAACTCACACAGATCGTGCGCGGTGCTGTAGCAATCGGGATGGACCGGGCCGACGCAATGCGTCTCGCGATCCGCTGCGCCCGTGACTCGATGCCACCACTACGGCTAGAGATCCTAAAGGACTTGACGGCCCATCCGGATTCGACGCCGGGCGACGTGCGCAAGCGGCTCGACAAGCCGGACAACACGATTGACCGCGAGCTGCAAGCGTTGCACATCCTGAAGTTGGTCACTCTCAGCGAGAAGCCCTACAGCAACAGAAGCGGAGACGAGCGTACCCGCTGGCACTACTCACTTAGAGACGGAACTAAAGCCACGACAGTGTTTCCAGAAATGTATCTACCCCCCTCCCCCAAGAGGGGGCGCGGGGGTCTACATATATCTCTGGAAAGGGTGCCGCGTCGAGTGTGGCCCGATGAAGATCGGCGGCCCGATGAATCAGCTACGCCCACTACACCACTCAACACAGACAGTCGACACGCTTCGCTGCGGTGTCGCGGCGTGCGTCCCGCCGGGACGTAAACCAGAGTCCCCAACTAGGAGAAAGAAGTAGCTCATGACCACCAACACCAACACCGACTCGGCTACTCTCAACGAGCTGCTCGACGATCTCCTCTGGCTGTACTCCCGAAACCAGACCCATGCCGGCGGTCTGGAAACCGCTGTGCACGCAATGATCGCCGAGTACACCGCCAACCCTGATCACTACAGCGATGGTCGCCTATCGGTGCGGAGTACATCCCGGATTACGCGCCGAACGTCATCGTTTGGGGGCCGTTTCCTCCGCCGCATCGCCGCACCGCCGAGACGGATACATCGTCGAGGACAACAACGTTCGACAGGGACATCATGGTCGACGTTCTCGGCTTGTGCACAGCGTTGCACAAGGAAGCCACGGGCCGGTAGCCGTACCAGGGACGACGGCGCCAACTAAGCATCGATTCCCGGCGCTGTGCTGGCCGCCTGACAGACGAAACCCCCGACTCCGTATGGGGTTTGGCCATACTTCATGTCTGGATCTGTGGGAACCATGGCAGATTCGGTGCCCATTTCCTGCGAGCAGGTAGTGGAGGATTGCGGCTGGCCCCAATGCCTGCGCGTGGCGGGCAAGCCATCCTGGCGGTATTCCGGTGGTCCGCGAGCTGGCGTTTGCTCACACAATCACCCCAACCTTGGGCCACCGGAACAACCCTCTGGTGGCCCGTTTTCTGACGCCATCCTCGTCGCGACGGGCCACCGGAGAACCCAAGGAGAAGCATGCTCGACAAAATTATCGACCGGTGGTCCAGGTGGCGATACTTCCGGTGGGAAGTCCGCATCGCGGACGAGTGGGAGCGTCGCTTAGCGGCGCAAAAGCTGCGCGACGACACCCGATGCTGATACTAAGCGCCACCGTGATTTTCGGTCTGGCGGTCGCTCGCTACAAGCTGAAGGGCTTGCACAACGACGAGGGGCTGCGGGATAAGCCGGTAGCGGACGACCAGCCTGGCGATGATTAGCGTTAGGAGCTAAGTTGGAAGATCTTCAGGCGCTCCTGGCGCAGCTACGGCAGGCCCGAGAGTGTGGTGACTGGCTCTCGGCGGCTCTCATCGAACACGAATTGAACTGTCTGCTGGACTCAGGTAGCGACTAGCCGCGCTCCGTAAACCGTTGTGCAGTTGTGCCATCCCGCCGCCGTGGCACAACTGGTACAACTGGGGCTTGAAATTGCAAATGTAAGTCTCGACCGGATTTCCGCCGGGGAGAGAGGCGCTGATTTGCCTGGGGTGTCCGGCGCGTTCGGCGCGGAGGGTCCCCCCACCCAACCACGGCAGCGCGTTGACCTGCGGCGATGGCATCAACCTGGTAACAACCAGCCTGCGATAGCTGACCGGTCACTGTCGGAGAACGGCGACCGTCCGCCCTGGCTCGCGAGGCTTCTCTTGACGGACTACGCGTCGGCGCAGGTGAGCCACGTTCGCTAGACGGGGTCTACTGTGGCCCGTCGCCCCTGCGCTGTGCCAGTGCTGGCGCGTGGCACAACTGGCACAGCGGCACGCGCCGAGACTCGTTGCGGCCGAGGGCATATCGCGTCTCAGCGGTTCCGTGTCGTGTTGAGCATCATTGGGCACCACTGGAGCGGGCTTAGTGGCTCAGCGTGGCTCCCGGCGGCCCGCAATGGCCGACCGCCGTCATGGCATCGCCTCGGCCCAGGCGATATGCCCTTCGTAGCCAAGTGTTCTCGCCATGCCGCGGTAGCGATCCCGGTATTCGCGATAGCGGGCACCGTCACCGTGAGCCCGCGCCAGTAGAGCACGGAGTCGCAGCAGCCAGATGTCACGCATCACTAGACCCTCTTCGGCAGGCGCGGCCAGGAATCGCTCGACCGCGGCTTCCGCTTCAGCCACGTCACTCTCGGCCCCGCGTTCGAGCAGTGTCTCCACCAGAACACCCGTCGCAGGAACGCCCCAGACCAGCAGCCGTCCCTCGCGGAACAGATCGTCGACCGCAGCGCGCATGAGCGGTATGGCGTCATCGCGATCTCCACGCCGAGCCCGCTCACGCGCCACGTACACCTCGACGAGCGGCAAATCGCACAGCAGGTATCCGCGGCGCAGGAACACGTCGCCGACCTCGGCCAGGAGCGTCTGTCCGCGGTCACGCTCCGCATCCGTGTGGCGGTGCACCAACGCAACGCCCAGCGCCATCCGAGCCAAGGCCACCGCGACGTCATCACTGGATCGTTCCGCGATCTGTAACGCATCCTCGATCTCGCGCACCGCGGAATCGTCAGGACTCAGAACGCCAGAGGATACCCCTACGAAGTAGACGTAGCCGACGACCCCAGCGTAGGTCAGGGGGTCGGCGCTGCACGCCATCGCCAGGCCGTGCCGCTGGTCGTCGCGCCATCCCGGACGACCCAGGCAATAACCGGCAACAGCCCGCTGCATAAGGGCGACCGCTAACGGAGACCCGAAAATGAAGTTGCCCTTTGAGGGGTCACCGTCGGCCAGGTCGATGACCGCCTGTGACCAGCGCAGCACGTCGCACCATTCGGCGCTCTCAGCCTTGGCGTAGATCGGCGCGAAGGAGAGCCCCACCGTCAAGGTCGGATCGCCGACCGAGTCGATGAGGGCCATGGCCTCGGATGCCAGCTGCGACGCGTCGCGCATCCGAGCCTGATACAGGTGATCCATCACCAGCCCCGCCATGGCGATGGCCAGTGACGCCTTGTCCCCGGCGGCGGTGCACAACTTCCGCAATTCATCGAACTGGGCACCGGCAACGTTCATATGGACTCGCCAGGCGTTCGCGCACAACATGGTGCGCGGGGCGATGCGCATCGCTGTTCGGTTCGAGTCATCGGCGGGTACTGCGTCGGCGATCCGTATGGCACGCTCCCAGCTCAGTCGCGCCGCGGCGATGTCACGGTTGGTCGCCCAGGTTGCGGCCCGCATCTGCCAGCCGTAGGCGGCGCGCAGGTCACCGGCGGCCTCCAGATGCTCGGCGATCAAGGCGGCGTTCTCATCAGCCGCTGCCTGGTCTCGTGATTCGATGGCGGTCGCGACGCGCCGATGCAGCTCGGCGCGATCCGACTTGAGCTGGGATTCGTAGGCCACCGTGCGGATCAGCGGGTGGTGAAACACGTACTCCGGTTGCCGGGTGAAGCGGACCTGATCGATGAGCTGAGCGGCCAGCAGATCATCAACGACAGCTTCAACCCCCAGCGCGGTCAACAGGTCGAGGGTGAATCGCGCGCCGAGCACCGCCGCTGCGCTCAGCGTGCGCTTGGCTTTTGCGTCGAGTCGGTCGATGCGCGCAGCGATAGTCGCCTGCAAGGTGGCAGGCACGCTCACCTCGCCAACCTCCGCCGCCGACACGTAGCCGCCGCGCTCCCCGCGCAGCACACCGCGCCCAGCCAGTTCGCGCACCATCTCCTCGGCGAAGAACGGATTACCAGCCGCCCTCTCGGCGATCTTCTGGCCCAGCACACCAACCGAGGGGTCCGGACCGAGCAGCCCCGCGACCAGTGCCGCGGTTTCTGAATCGCTCAGGGGGGCAAGGGCAACGGTGTGGGCATCTACCACTCGGGTCAGCGCGCCCTGATATTCGGGTCGGTAGGTGACCAACACCAGCGAGGGCGTCTGCGGGATCACCGTGAGGAACCCCGCCAGCATCGACTCGCTGACCTCGTCAATCCAGTGCGCGTCCTCGATAACAAAGACCGCCGGTTCGGTGCGGGCCAGCGACGCGGCATTGACCAGCGCCGTCAACCGCCGCCGCCGCGCATCCGGGTCGACCTTCGGCAGCTCCACCTCGGGATCGGCGATGCCCAGCAGGTCATGGAGCAGCAGCAAGTCCTCGGGGTCTGCGTCAGCGATCCGGTCGCGCAATCCATCGCGGGCGACCCGCGTTTCGAGACCCTCAACTCCGAACGCCACCCGCAAGAGCCGAGCGATGGCGTGGAAGGGAATCCGGTTGGTGTGCGACTCGCAGAAGGTAGTGAACACCTCGACACCACGCGCAGATGCCATCGACGAAAGCTCGCGCACCAGACGGCTTTTCCCGATACCAGGCGGCCCGACGACGCCCACCACCGCGCCGTGGCCATCGATTGCGCGCTCCAGCAAGCCGTCAACGGCGGACATCTCCCACCGTCGACCCACCAGAGTCGACTCAGCACGCCTCGCGCGCCGGTGCTGTTCGTCCATGCCCAACAGCCGACGGGCGGGCACCGGCGCGTCGGCACCCTTGATCTCAACCAGCTCCGATTCGCCGAGACTCGCGGTGCCCTCAACAAGTCGCGCTGTCGACGCGCTGAGCATCACCCCACCAGCTGGAGCCACCGACTCCATCCGCTGCGCCATGCCGACCTGCTCACCAATCGCGGTGTAACCGAAAGACCCCGAACCGATTTCACCGGCGATGACCTGACCGGAGTTAACTCCCACCCGCAACTGGAGATCCACACCGTCGCGCTCTCGGACCTCGACGGCAAGCCGCTGCGCCTCCTCCTGAACGCCCAAGGCCGCCAGACATGCGCGAACGGCGTGGTCCTCCAACGCCACCGGCGCACCGAACACCGCCATGATCCCGTCGCCGGTGAACTTGTCAACCGTGCCGCCGTAACGCCCTACAACTGCGGCGCAGCGGTCGGCCAGGTCGGCCATGATCTCACGCAGCCGCTCCGTCCCGACGGTCGCGGCGATGTCCATCGAATGAACAACATCGGCGAACAGCACCGTCACTTGCTTGTACTCCGCCGATGTAGCGGCTGGCGTGATCGGCGCGCCGCACTTGTTGCAGAACCGTGAGTCCGGCGGCAGCTCCGTGCCACACGACCCGCACCGGAACCCGGTCGCGGTCATGCCGTCGCCGTCAATATGGCCCCAACGCCGTCATGAGCATCGCTCACGCCAACATCGTGTCACCTCTCGCCAGCCAACATGTGCCTTATCGCCGGTGCGATCCCTTGCGGGTAACGCGCTGCGCCGTGCCTCGGGGCGTTGGTGTCCGGGGGCCGGATTCCGCCGATCCGCGAGGTAGGAGCGTGTCTGTTGTGAGATTCTGCAGGGGTGTCCGCTCCTGCGGCGGCTGCTCCTTCGGGGGTGGTGACGTTCTTGCTCACCGATGTTGAGGGTTCGACGCGTCGGTGGGAGGCCGACGCCCATGAAATGCGGGTGGCGCTGGCCGCGCATGACGAGGTGTTGCGTGCGGCCATCGAGGCGCACGGCGGTTTCCTGTTCAAGCACACCGGGGACGGTGTGTGCGCCGCGTTCGCCTCGCCCAGGTCAGCGGTGGATGCGGCGGTGGCTGCCCAACGGGCGCTGGAGTTGCCGGTACGGATGGGCATCGCGACCGGGGAAGCTGAGCTACGGGAGGCCGACTACTTCGGTGTGGTATTGAATCGTGCGGCGCGGGTGATGGCTGCTGGGCACGGCGGTCAGATCCTTTTGGCCGAGTCGACCGCGAGTCTGCTCAGCGGGGTGGATCTGGTGGATCTGGGGCCGCGACGGTTGCGGGATCTGCCCACTCCGGTCGGGGTGTTTCAGGTCCGAGCGCCGGGCCTGCAGACAGAGTTTCCCGCGTTGCGGGCGCCGGATGCTAGTCCAGGGAACCTGCGGCCTCAGACCACGAGCTTCATCGGGCGCGAGTCGGAGGTCGCCGAGCTGCAAGCGGCGGTGAAGGCTCATCGGTTGGTGACGTTGACCGGGGTTGGTGGGGTCGGCAAGACCCGCCTGGCGGTCGAGGTCGCGGCGCGGCTGGTCGATGAATACCCCGACGGTGTTTGGTTTTTCGAGCTCGCTGCGGTCACCGATCCGGCGGCCGTGCCCGACGCGGTGGCGGCCGTGCTGGGCATCACTCAACAACCAGGGAAGAGCGTGAGCGAATCCGTGGCTGCTGCGTTAGAGGGCCGGGTCCGGCTGTTGGTGATCGACAACTGCGAGCACGTTCTCGACGCAGCCGCCGACCTGATCGAAGCCATACTCGCGCACTCGGCGACTGTACTAATCCTCGCCACCAGCCGCGAAGGACTCGGAGTCCCCGAAGAGCAGGTGTGGCCGGTGCGCTCTCTGGACGCGGCAGCGGGAATCGACTGTGCGGCGGTGAGCCTGTTCGTCGAACGCGCTCAAGGCATTGCGCCGAGCTTCGCAATGGGCGACGGCGACGAAGCCGCCGCAGTCACCGAGATTTGTCAGCGCCTCGACGGGATCCCCTTGGCCATCGAACTGGCCGCCTCGCGGATGGCGTCGATGACCGCCAGTGAGGTGCGTGATCGTCTCGATCAGCGGTTCCGGTTGCTGGTCGGGTCGCGGCGCGGATTGGAACGCCACCAAACACTGCGCCACGCGGTGGCGTGGTCCTATGACCACCTCGATGACGCGGAGAAGGCGCTGCTGGAGCGGTGTTCGGTGTTCGCCGGTGGGTTCGACCTCGAAAGCGCCTGCGCCGTGATGGGTTCTGATGATGACTTCGCCACCCTGGATCTGCTCGATGCCCTGGTGCGCAAGTCGCTGCTGGTGGCCGACCGGTCTTCGGGGCGGACCCGGTTTTCGATGCTGGAGACGATCCGCCAGTTCGCCGAGGAACAACTGGTCGCCCGTGGTGAAGCATCCGAGATTCGGGCCGCCCACTCGCGCTACTTCGCCAGACGCGAAGCCGACATCCTGGCCTTGTGGGACAGCCCCCGCCAGCGGGAGGCCTACGACTGGTTCACTCTCGAGCTGGCCAATCTGCGCACCACGTTTCGGTGGGCCGCCGACCACGGTGATCTGGATGTCGCCGCCCCCATCGCCACCTATGTGGGGTGGCTCGGCGCGTGTGTCCAAACCTTTGAGCCGATCGCCTGGGCCGAAGAACTCATCGAGTCCGCCCGCGCGGTCGATCATCCCCGGCTGGCGTTCCTGTATGTGATTGCGTCGTTGTGCTACTTGACCGGACGGATCGAGGCGGCGGTCGGCTACAGCGACGCCGGCCAGATTGTTCTCGGCCGGAGCCGCGAGGCGCCGCCGTACGGTATTGAAGCCGTGCTTGGAGCTGTCTACCTAGCCATCGGGCAGCCCGAGCGGTGGGCCGAGTTGTGCCGCGCCCAGCTCGCACGCCGCCGCGACACCCCCGTCCACATCCGGGCATTTCTGGTTATCGCCCTTGCAGTGGCCGGTTCCGGTGGGGAGGCGATGGATTCCGCGGATGGCCTAATCGAGGCTGCAGAGGCAACAGGCAACCCGCACTTGCTCGCGACGGCGCTCTGGGCCTACGGTGTCGCTTTCCGTGACGCGGATCCCGTCGGGGCGCTTAACGCCCTCGGCCGGGGTCTGGTGATCGCTCAAGACAGCGGCAACCGCTCCCGCGCGTCAGCCCTGGCGAACACTCTGGCCCTACTCGAAGCCGAACAGGGCGGCACCGTGTCCGCATTCGATCACCTCACGCTGGCAATCCGCAACTACCACAATTCGGGCAACACCACGACGATCCGCTTCCCGCTGGCCGTCCTCGCCGTTCTTTTCGACCGCCTCGGACGCTACGAACCGGCGGCCACCATCGCCGGCTTGGCGCACAGTCCCCTCGCCGCAACGGGGGTCCCCGAAATCACCACCGCGATCACCCACTTGCGCGATGTCCTCGGCGAGGCGACCTACGAATCGCTCGCCCGCAAGGGCGAGACGATGACCACCGCCGCCATGGTGACCTACGCCTACGACCAAATCGACCAGGCCCGAACAGAACTCGAACACCCTAGTTGAGTTGGCGAGTCGCGTGCCCAACGCGACTGCGGCGCAGCATGTTCTCAATCGCCTTCAGCAGTCTGTTCGGCCAAGACTCGGTATACCGTTGCCCGACTTACTCCGAGCGTCGCCGCAATCGTGCTTGCCGACTCACCGCTGGCGTGCATCCGCAGCGCCAGAGCAGATTTCGACTTGTCCAGCGCCTTGGGCCGTCCGATGTGCTGCCCCCGCGCCCGACGCGCCGCCCGCGCCGCTGCTCTGCGCTCGCGACCAAGTTCAAGTTCTAGTTCGGCCAGGCTGGCGAGCACCCCGGCAACCATGCGCCCCGTGGCGTTGGACGTGTCGATGCCTTCCCTCAAGGACCTTAGGACGATGTCCCGCTCACCCAGCTCCCGAATCGTGGTCATGACCTCAGCGGCGTTGCGCCCCAACCGGTCAATTCCGGCCACCACGATGGCGTCACCGGGACGGGCATAGTCCAGGAGCGCCGCAAGGCCGATCCGCTGTTCCCGCGTGGACGCTCCCGATAGCTTGTCGCTATAGACGCGGTTCGGCTCGACACCCGCTGCGGTGAGCGCGTCGAGCTGTTGGTCCAGAGACTGATGGCCGGTGCTGACACGGGCGTATCCGAGCTGTGCACCTGTGGTGGGGATAGCGGTTGCGGGCATGGCATGAGTCTGTCTCAAAAGTCTCAGACGCGCAAGAATTGCGACAAAGCTTTTGGGGCGACTTTTGCGACGAACCGACGTGGGCTTCCGTCTGCCCGTTGACCACTCGTCCGCCCTGTCGCATTACCAAAGTTCTGCGACGACGTACATGAGTCATTTCGGCCTGCGCGGACGCTGACGCCGAGACCTGTTGCAGGTGTGATCGCGTGCCGCGAGACCCACAAAGGAAATCTCGTGAGTACAGCAGCACCGCAGTGCGCTCCAACGAACTGCTCAGCGGCACGGATGCGTCTTATATATTCCGCACGGTGGACCCGGTTGGCCTCCTTGCACCGATCGCACCGGCAGTATCGGTTGGCGTAACCGTTGAGTGTGCTGTGGCGCGGACCGGGTTGCGCGTCCACTTTCCCATCATCTTCACCACTAGCCCACGTGAACCATCTTCACTGGTCGCTGTCGTTCGGGACGAAGAGGCCGTGGGTTCGAATCCCGCCACCCCGACTCACTGGCTGGGCCGCCTAGGCTTCGAGCTCCGGTAGCAGCCGCCGGCGCTGCGTCTGGGGCCTCGCCGGGGCCGGTGCGGCGCCTGTCCAGATTTGCAGTTGTTCCCGGCCGACGAGACGGCAACGATGGGTGACGGCCAACTGGCGAGCCGCCTTGGTGAACGATTGATTCGTCACCACGACCGTCCGGCTGCAACCGTGGTGCAGCGCTCCCGAGACCACCTGTTGTACCGCGGCCACACCGACATCCTTGGCCAACCTCTTGCATTGCACCGCCATCGAGCTGCCGCCTTTCCTAGCGACCAGGTCGACTCCGTAATCACCCGTGCTCGCGGTGTGGGTGACGCTCCAACCCGCCATTCGAAGCTGTGCCGCAACGAATTCTTCGAACTCGCTACCCGACATCTGATCGATCGCGGCCATACCGGACGACGCACACTTGAGATCACGTCGTCGCTGCAGAAAGACGCGCCAGCGGTCGCGTCGCACGGAAAGCCACCACAGAATGAGCACCGCCAGGACGAGGCCGCCCAGCCCGGCCCAAAATCCGGCTAGCACGCTGCCCGTGGCTTGTTGAGTGAAATACCAAGGGAGAGCGAACCCGAACACCAGGAGGGACCCGAATAGCTTTTCCATGACTCCTCAAGTGCCGACGCGGACTCGTCGATGAACCTAGTGGATGGCTGTGACAATCGAGGAGCATGCCGCCGACGCGGTTGCCTGCCGGCCCGGCCGTCAGCTTGCGACTTGGTACTTCGTCGGGTCGACGGCATCGCATATCCGTTGCTCGAGATCTTCCAGCCTGACGCTCAACGGCCTGAACTCATCCATCCCGAGTTCGGCCCTGACCGCGTTCACGAATCGATTCATTACGGCGTTTAGATCGATCGTCCGTATCCGATTCGCCGTCGGAAGGGCCGCATAGAGTTGTTGAGTGAAACCAACCGAGGCGGCTAATCCGCCCCCTCCATCGCGAGCCAAGTCTATGGGTCTCGGGAGTCCGGCGGTGGCGCCGACGCGCCATCGGGCTCAAGGGGACGGAACCGCACCCGGGTGCCGCAGCGGGGCGCGAGCATGATGGAGCGACGCACGATCCTCTCCAGCGTCACATCGACGGCGCTGAACTCCCCCTCACGCAGCAGCGTGTGCAACACGGTGATCAGCTCGCGCATCGAGAAGGCCGCGCCCAGACAGCGTTTGACGCCGCCCCCGAACGGTACCCACGCGTAGGTTTCGGGTCGGGCGCCGAGGAATCTCTCCGGGCGGAACTCGTTGGGATCCTCGTAGGTCCCAGGGTTGCGGTTGATCGCGATGATATGGACGACGATGCGGGTGCCGGATTCGACGCGGTATCCGCCGATCGGAAACGGTTGCGCCGCAACGCGGGCCGTAAATGGCGCCGGTGGCCGTATCCGCAGCGTCTCGTGGATCACCGCGGTCGTGAAAGCTTCCTCCCCGCTCAGGGCTTCGGCTTGCACACGTCGGAGCGCATCGGGGTGGTGCAGCAGCAGGTCGAAGACCCACGCCAGCGTGGTCGCGGTGGTTTCGTGACCCGCCAGAATCAGGGTGATAAGGTCGTCGCGAATCTCGCTGTCGGACAGCTGTTCTGCGTCATCGCCGCGGGCACACATCAGCAATGCCAGGATGTCGAGTTGCTGGCTCAGTTCCGGGTCGTTTCGCCGTCGCGCGATGAGCGGCATCACGACGTCGTCGATCTCCCTGTTGGCTCGCGCCCGCTGGGGCCACACGAGCAATGCGCCCACGTGACGCAGCGCGTACCGAACCGTCAATTGCTCTGACACACCGAGATTCAGTAGGCGCTCAAATGGCCGGCCCACGCGCCGGACCTCGTCGGGATCGTCGACTCCGAAGATGACCCGGACAATCACGTCCAGCGTCAGCGCCCGCGCCGCCTTCAGCATTTCGAACGGACGGTCAACCGGCCAGCTGTGCATCGCCGCGCGGGCGGAGTTCTCCATGATCGGTACGTAACTGCTCAGCGCGGCACCGTGTAGCGGGGGCGTCAGGAGTTTGCGCCGCCGAAGATGCTCCGGCTCCTCCTGCACGAACATCGATCCGGACCCGTAAATGGCCGCCGCCGGGCCCACACCCTCGCCGCCGAGCAGCACGTCGGGCGGCGCGGTGAAGACCTGCTTGACCAATTCCGGGTCGGACACGATCGCCACGTTGCCCAGACTGAGAACGGGCATTGTCATGATCGGTCCGTAGCGACGGATCAGCCGCAGCATCCGCCGCTCGCCGCCCACGAGATAGGCGATCGCATACGCCGCGGCGAACACCGACCGAAGCATGCGCGGAGCCGGCAGGCCGGGCGGACCGCTCAAGGGCACGCTGATGACAGAAACACGACGGGTCTAGTTGGTCAAGGCCGACCGACCCCGCGTTACACGCAGTCGGCGCAGACCGGAAGCCCGGAACTCAACTTGCGCAACCGGCTGCGGTGCTGCACTAAAAAGCAGCTCGAACAAACGAACTCGTCGGCCCGCTGAGGGATCACAGTCACCGACAGCTCTTCGCCGGAAAGGTCCGCGCCGGGCAGCTCGAAGAAGGCCACATCGTTGGGGTCCTCGTCGACAACCGCGGTGGGTGAGCCGGTGGGTGCAAATTCGCGGAGAGCGGACGCGTCCTGCGTCTCGACGTCCGGCGTGGGGCGTGCGTCGTAATCGCTTGCGGTCGCCATGGCGGTTCCTTCCTGCTAAACGACGGGTTGACGCACCTGCCTGTAGTCACCCGTGGCTCAGTCGATACCCCCTTCGGGTGCTGATCACACCTAATCGGCCCAAGAAACTTGCGTGGACAACGATTTGAGCCCTCCACATGTCCAGGAAGGCCGACTCAGCAGGGGATTGACGCGTTGGCGACGCGCGTCGCGGACCCGTCGGCTCTCGTCCCGTGCAGGAATAATGCGACGTGGAGGGCGCGGCGCTGGCCATGCGATACCCAAGCCAGCCCGAACCATGGCGCCACGACGGCGAGGATCAGCGCCACGACAGCCGCCCCAGCGTGCCCGGCCAGCAGCGCAAGCACCCCGACCACCAGGCCGACCGCCCAGACCGCGGCCGCCACGAGCCACGGCGTGCCGGGACGCAACGGGCCAGACGTGTTGAGCATGGCCCGACTTTTACCCGGTCAGGCGGCAAAATAAACATTTCAGTCTCGGCGCGGTTCGGCACGCGGTCGGCCGGTAGGCGACCGTGCGGCCTCGGAATTCATTGCTTCCCAGCGCACTTCGGCGGTGCGGACTTGCGGTGAGTTTGGAAGAGCAAAGCAGTGCCCGGTCGTGAAGGCGAACACGCCGACAAACAGCGCGGGCCGGCCCGGGGGCATGGCGCTGTGCGTGAAGGCTTCACCGGCGTGCCGACGGGAAGTACGTTCATGGTCAACCGGATCGCTTTCCGGGGTTTTCAACTTCACCCCCCCGTGAAAAAGCTTTTGTACCAAGGTTGTGTATGGCAGATCCCGCTGGCGCCTCGTCGACGTCTACTCATCGCCCCCACCGACCAAGAGACGCCGTTGTGTCAGCCGGCCCCAGCGCGGGTATGCCGCGCACATGACGTTTCGACCTCGGCCACCACGCCGGCCCGGCGCCCACGAACGGGGCGTCCGCTGACACCCGCGCAATCCGCGAAACCCGCCCGCGGCACGCCCGCCGTCCTGTTCGACGTGGACGGTACCCTCGTCGATTCCAACTATTTGCACGTCTACGCGTGGCAGCGCGCCTTTTACGCCGAACGGCTGCCCGTCGCGGCGTGGCAGATCCACCGGTGCATCGGCATGGACGGCAACAAGTTGGTGCGCAAACTGTCCAACGACGCGCCCGACGACGTGCAAGACCGGCTCAGCGACGGGCACAGCCGCCATTACCGCGACGTCACACCGCTGCTGACACCTTTGCCCGGAGCCCGCGCGCTGCTGCGCCGCGTCGCCGACCTCGGACTGCAAGTGGTGTTGGCCAGTTCGGCACCCGACGACGAACTCGACGCCCTGCTCAAGGCGCTCGATTGCGACGACGTCATCGCCGAAACGACGTCGTCACGCGACGTCGACACCGCCAAACCCGATCCCGGCATCGTGGAGGTGGCGCTGGACCGGGCCGGTGTGGACGTCGACCACGCGGTGTTCGTCGGCGACGCCGTGTGGGACGCCTACGCGGCGGCGGCCGCGGGATTGCCGTGCATCGGAGTGTTGAGCGGCGGCATCTCCCGGGCCGAATTGGAGTCGGCCGGCGCCTCACCGATTTTCACGGATCCGCAGGACCTCCTCGAGCATCTGGAAGCCACCCGCATCGCGGCGCTACATACCGCGAGTGCGCAGCAACATCGGTAAAACCCACCAAAAGAACGCAAACGACCCCACCGCACAAGCTCCCGCTATGAGCCCGGCGGTGCGTCCGCCGACCGAGTCGAAAACGATGCTCGTCACCCCGGTCAAGGCCGTGCCGAGCAGCACCAACCCGGCGCAGGCACAGCGGTGCGCGGCCGACACCAGCACCTGGAGGCGATGCCGCCGGAACAGCAGCCGGTGGATGCCGACCGGGGCGACCAGCAGCACCGTCGCGCCCACCGAACATGCGACCGTCGCCATGTACACGATTCGCATCGGTTCGCTGAGGACGTTGAAGCGCTGCTGGAACGGCAGCGTCAGCAGGAACCCGGTCAGGAGCTGGACGCCGGTCTGCACCACGCGCAGCTCCTGCAGCAGGGTGTTCCAATTGCGGTCGAGCCGTTCGATTTCGGTCTCGCCGCGCTGATTGCGATCCCACCGCTGGTCATCCTCCGGATGATCGACCTCGCCATCCATAGCAGTGATCATCGCATCGGCTCGCGGACGCGTTGATTTGAGGGCCAATTACTTACCGAAGGGCAGCCCTGCGGTCAGAATCAACGAGTAAGGTCCGACCGAGCGGGAGAAACACGATGCCGACGATCGATTACGAATGGAGCAAACCCGCCGCGATGGCCATTCCCGCGGAGGGCTACTTCGAATTGCAGCGCGGCAGGTACGGCCCGGTCTTTCCCCGGACGCCCGCCTGTTACGGCTTCTCCATCATCGCCAAGGTCAAGCCCGGGCGCGAAGACGTGATCCGTGAGTACGGTAGGACGATCCAGGCGGCGATAGAGGCTCAGCCCGACCTGTTGGCCCCGCTGCGCCTGCACTATCTGAGGTGGGTCCTGTTCGACGTCGGCTTCGGCCTGCACTTCCAGTACCAAGGGATTTTCGACACCGATTTTGACAAATACACCGAGGACGCGATAACGCTGTTTTCGCAGTCCGGTGTCACCACGGTGTTCACGAACCTGGAGGGCTTTCCCGAAGATTGGCAAACCAACCCGGACGCCTTCGTCAAGTTCGTGCGTGAGCACCAGTTCCCCAGTTTCCTCGAGTACGGGGAGTACCCCTACGTCACCGCGGACGAGATCAAAAAGGCGCTGCGGCTCAAGGCCGCCTTCTCCGGCATGCTCGACCAGATGCAGTAATGCCTCGAATTTTGGGCCAGGGTGCATCGATGCTTGACCTTGACAACATCCAGCACATCCTGGTGACTCGCACACCGGCGATGACGGGGCGCTACGAATTTTTGTCTTTCGACAACCCGGCGGGCGGCCGAGCGTGGCTGAGCGAACTCGTCGGCCGGGTCCAATCGGCGGCCGACGCCCGGAAGACGATGGACGGTCAAGATCGATGGATCACCCTCGCGTTCACCTGGAATGGCCTACGGGCGCTTGGTGTTTCAGAGGACTCACTGGCCACCTTTCCCGACGAATTTCGGGAGGGCATGGCCGCACGCGCCGACATCCTGGGTGACACCGGATCAAATCATCCCCGCAACTGGGTGGGCGGATTGGCCGGCGACGACCTCCACGCGATCGCGATCTTGTTCGCGCGCAACGAGGCTGAGCACGATCGCTGTGCCGCAGTCCACGCCGACCTGGTCGCCCGATGCCCGGGCGTGCGAGTGCTGTCGTTCCTGGACCTGAATGCGACACCACCGTTCGATTACGCCCACGATCACTTCGGGTTCCGGGACCGATTGTCGCAACCGGTGATCGAGGGGTCCGGCGAAGAATCCACGCCGGGCGCCGGGGCACCGCTGCGGCCCGGCGAGTTCATCCTCGGCTACCCCGACGAGGACCTCGTCATCCCGAAACTGCCTCAGCCCGAGGAACTGTCGCGCAACGGCAGCTACATGGCGTACCGGCGGCTGCGGGAGCATGTCGGGCTGTTCCGCGGCTACCTCAAGGAGCAGGCGGGGACGGTGGAGGGGCAAGACCTTCTCGCCGCGAAGCTCATGGGCCGCTGGCGAAGCGGCGCACCGCTGGTCCTGGCGCCCGAACGCGATGACCCCGAACTGGGCGCGGATCCCCTGCGTAACAACGACTTCAACTATAAGGAGATGGACCCTTTCGGCTATGCCGTGCCGCTGGGTTCCCACATCCGCCGGCTGAATCCGCGCGACACGACGGTCAACATGAACCGGCGCCGAATGATTCGGCGCGGCGCCACCTACGGCGAGGCACTTCCCGAGGGCGCCGACGACAACGGCGTGGATCGGGGCATCGCCGCGTTCATCATCTGCGCCAGCCTCGTCCGTCAGTTCGAATTCGCGCAAAACGTGTGGATCAACGACCGCAACTTCCACGAGCTGGGCAACGAGCGCGATCCGATCTGCGGCGGGCAAGACGGCACACTGGAATACAAGATCCCCAAGCGTCCAATCCGTACGGTTCTCAAGGGGTTACCCGCCTTCACCACGCTCGCCGGCGGGGCCTACTTCTTCCTGCCGGGCCTCAATGGCCTCAGATACCTGGCCGCGCTCTCCTGATGGGAACGCCATGAGCACATCGCCGCCCGCGCGCACATACAACCAGGCGCACATTCCCCGCGGATATACGCCGGGCCGTCGCCGCATCAGCATCTATTGGACCTGGAGCTATCCGTGGGAAGCCCAACGCGATCCCGCCGCGCTGGACAACCGGTTCTCCACGATGACCGAGGTCCGCAGGGTGGCCTGGCCGAGTTACGAGACTCCGGAGTGGGACGAGACGCACTTCCTGCAGGGCATCGCAGGAACCCTGGAGTTGTTCCACCGCTCGACGTTGCACTTCCAGGAGCTGGCCGGCGACGTAACCGGTCACCCGGTCGCGGTTTTCCAGCGCATCGACCAAGCCGGCTACCAGCTGCCGATCGACGAACGGGTCCTGGCCGACACCGACACCCTCATGGTCTTCGGGCTCGACCACGTCCTCGGGCAAGAAGAGGCACAGCCCGAGGAACTCGCCGCGATTCAGGCCTGGCTGCAGCGGGAAGGGACGTGCTTGCTGCTGGCCCCCCACCACGACGTCGGCTTCACCGACGACAACAAGCAGCGCCAGATGGAGTTCCTGCACCACGGCGACCCGCTGGTCCCCCGCCAACAGCGCTTCAGCCAATACACGCGCTCCCTGATGAAGGCCCTCGACGTGCCCGTCTACAACAAGTGGGGCCTGCGGCCCGCGGTAATCGACGGTGGCAATCAGATCGCTCCCCTGAGCGGCTTCCCGGACCTGGACGCGCCTCGGCTCCTCGACAACGTCACCACCTTCAACTTCCACCCTCACCTGCCGCACTACGAATTGACGGCGCCGGAAAGCGCCTCCCTGCGCGTGCTGGGGCGTCAGCGAATCGATCCGACGCGCCCGCATCCCTTCACGGAGGCGGGAAACACCGAATTCAATGCGCTGATCTGGATGCCGCCCGCCGAAAACCGGGCCGGCGACATCGTGTTGGTCGACTCCACGAACTTCACGACGCTCTTTGGCGGCACCGAGAGCCTGGCGAACTTCTGGCGAAACTTCTCGCTGATGGGATAGCGCCCGGGGAGGCGCGTCAGCGGTTGATGTTGCCGTCCCGGACGGCGGTCAACGCGTCGTCCAGCGTCGGGTACAGCGGGAAGGTTTTGTCCAGGCCGGTTAGGTGAATCGGTCTCCTGGTCGCCGGTCCCCGCGCTACCACACCGAACTCGGTGGAATTGCCAAGTTTTTCGTACGTCGCGGCGAGGATCTTCAAGCCGACCGAGCCCAAAAACTCAACCGCGGAAAGGTCGATGACCAGTGCCGTCGGGTCGTCCGCGGTCACCGAGCTGATGGCCTGCTCCAGCGCCGGGGCGGTGACCAGATCGATTTCGCCGCTGACGCTGACCACGGACACACCATCGTGGTCGGTAACCAACGTGGTAATCGAATCAGGAGCTGACAATGGCTATCCTTTGTCCCGGGCCTTGAGTGTGGTGCAAGCCTAGCCTGCCATGCGAACTGCGAGAAGAATATGCCCTCGATACCTGAGGCGCGATAGCCCAGGCTAGTCTCCCATTGGCACTGCGAACTGCGGAGCACGACGCGGCACATGGGAGGCCAGATGTCAGATTCGACGTCGGATTTCGGAAGCACCAGCACCGCCGCGCAGACGGTCAGCGAGGGCCTGCTGCCCCAGCTGGTCCAGCACCTGCGGCAGAACCGCACCGTGTTGCGCGAGGAGTGGGCCCGCAGAATCACCGAGGCCGAGCTGCTCACCGCGATGACCCCGGAGGAGCTCTTCTCGGAAGCAACCGCCGTCTACGACAACTATGTCGAGGTGCTCGAGACCGGTAGCGTCGAGGCGCTGCAGGCCTACGCGCGCGACCTTTCGGAACGCATCATCCCGCGGGGGGTGGAGACCGACGAGGTGCTCGGCATCGTGCTGCTGCTGCGCGACGTGCTGGCGCGCTCGCTGTTCGAGAAGTACCAGACCGAGTTCGAGATGCTGAACCGGGTCCTGGACGCGTATGAGCCGGCGGCCAACCGCATCGCCAATACCGTGGGTGTCAGCTTCGTGCAGGAACGTGAGCGCATCATCCGCCAGCAGCAGGAGGCGATCCGCGAGCTGTCGACGCCGGTGCTGCAGGTGCGCGAGCAGTTGCTGATTCTCCCGATCATCGGTGTGCTGGACAGCCAGCGGGCCCGCCAGGTCACCGAGCAGCTGCTGCGGGCTATCCGCGCCAACCGCGCGAAAGTCGTGGTCATCGACATCACCGGTGTGCCCACCATCGACTCCACCGTGGCGAACCACCTCGTGCAGACGGTCGACGCGTCGGGCCTGATGGGCGCGAGCGTGATCATCACCGGCCTGTCCTCGGAGATCGCCCTGACGCTCGTGACCATCGGTCTGGATCTATCGAAGATGAACGCCGTCGGCGACCTTCAGGGCGGTATCGAAGAAGCCGAACGCCTGCTCGGCTACGAAGTCTCGCGCACCGGCGAGCAGACCGGATAACGACAATTAGCACGAGCACCCCATGCCAGTACCGATTCTGAAACAGGGCTCGATCCTTATCGCCTCGGTGCAGGCCGCCCTCACTGACTCGGACGCGGAACGCCTTCGCTTCGACCTCATGGAACGGGTCAGCAAGTTCCGCGCACAGGGCATCATCGTCGACGTCACCGCCATCGATGTGATGGATTCGTTCGCCGCCCGATCGCTGCGGACCATCGCCCACATGACCCGGCTGCGAGGCGCGGACACCGTGATCGTGGGCCTGCAGCCAGAGGTGGCCTTTGCGATGGTCCAGCTGGGCCTGGCGTTCGATGACATGAACACCGCGCTGGATCTCGAAGAGGGCCTCGCGCTGCTGAATCGCCAAGGTGGAGTGGGGAAGTCGACGATCGGGCGCGACGGTGGCGGGTGACATCGTCGTCGATATCCAGAAGCCCGACGACATCGTCGCCGCCCGCAAGGCCGGACATCAGCTCGCACTCAATCTCGGATTCTCGCTGACCGACGTCACCATGATCGCCACGGCGATCTCCGAAATAGCCCGAAACATCACCAGCTACGCGGGGCGCGGAACCGTCCGGATCGCAGTGGCCGACCGGGACGGGCGCAAGGCGCTGGTCGTACGCGCTGAGGACGACGGCCCCGGCATCGCCGACATCGAGCGCGCCATGGAGGACGGGTACTCGACCGGCCGCGGGTTGGGGATGGGCCTGCCCGGCGCCCGCCGCCTGATGGATCGGCTGGTCGTGGAATCTGCACTCGGCCGCGGCACGGTCGTCGAGATGTGGAAATGGGTTCCCTCCCGTGCATGAGAATGGCCGCTTCGGTCCGATCGAGTGGGCAAGGGCGGGTCGCCCTCTGCCTGGCGAGTACACGTCCGGCGACCAAGGTATCGCGATCGGCATCGGCGATGACGCCGCGCTGTTCGGCCTGGTGGACGGACTTGGCCACGGTCCGGACGCCGCATCTGCCGCGCTGAGCGCCGTCGACGCGGTCAAGCGCGCGAGTTCCGAGCGCCTAGAAGTTCTGCTCCAGCTCTGCCACCGCGTGCTGGACGGCACCAGGGGAGTCGCAATGACCTTGGCGCGCATCGATTTTGCGGCCAGCACGCTGACGTGGACGGGGGTCGGCAACGTCACCGCCGAGCTGGTGGCCAAGGCCCCGACCGGAATTCACCTCCGGTCCACTGCGCGCCTGACCGGCGGCATCGTCGGCTACCGAATACCGGAAATCAGGCCCGCCCAAGTGCTTTCGATCCGTCCGGGTGACCTGCTCGTGATGAGCACCGACGGAATTGCCGAGGATTACTTGGAGCACATCGACTTCGCGGCCTCCGCCGTGGTCATCACCGAAAGACTCCTGGCTAAGCACGCCAAGGAAACCGACGATGCCATGGTGCTGGCAGCGCGTCACCGGGGAGTATCGACATGACCGGCAACCACGACTTTCACACCCAGTACGCCGCCGCCTTGCACAGCTACTTGGGCGCGCGCGACGAGGACGCCCTGGCCGTCGGCCAAGAGCTCGGACGCCGCGCCTTGGAGGAAGACATCAGCGTGCTCGAAATCATCGAGCACCATTTCCGATTGGTTCAGGAGCTCGCCGAGAACTCTTCGGTCGCCAGGCCGGCCGCGCTCGAGTTCCTGTTGCAGACGCTGGCCCCGCTGGACGTCGCGACTCGTGGCTTCCTCGACGGCACCAGGCGTTTCGCGCAAGAACGGGCCCGTGCCGAGGGCCTGGCGGACCGTGACAAATTCCGCACCGCCCTGGTGAATTCGTTGCAGGAGGGCTTTTTCGTCGCCGATCACGAGGGCTCGGTGGTCGAAATGAACAACGCCTTGATCGAGATCCTCGGCTATTCCGCCGACGGGCTGCCATACCGCTGGCCCCACCCGTGGCTGGTCGACAAGAAGACCGCGCGTGAGCAGCAGGCCCAGGTCCGCAGCAACGGCGGCGCCGAGTACGAAACCCCGATTCGGCACCGAGACGGCCATCTCGCGTGGGTGATGGTCAGTATCAACGCGGTCAAGGAGGCCGGCAGCGATCGAGACGTCTACGTCGGCACGATCCGGGACATCACGGCGGAGCGGGCCTTCGCCGCGCGCGAGAGCGCCGTCCTGCGCCTGGCGACGGCCGTGGCCGTGGCCAAGAGCGTCGCCGAGCTGCTGGCGATCACTCTCGACGAGTGCCGAACGGCGATCGACGTACAGCGGGTGATCGCCGTCTCGTGGCCCAGTGGCGGGGGCGAACCGAGCGTACAGGTGGCGGGCGATCCTTCCGAATCTTCCTGGCGCGGACTGGAACCCTGGTTGCGGAACACGTTCCAGGATGCGCGCCATCAGCTGCCGCTGACGGCCAAGACCGTCGACAGGCCCGAAAATCCCGGCAAGGCAAAGGGATTGGTGGCGGTGCTGTCGAACACCGGGGACCTCGCGTTGTGGCTGGAGTTGCGGACCCCTCGCTGGATCAGCGCCGAGGATCGGCTCCTGGTCACGGTGCTCATCGGACACCTCAGTCTGGCCATGCAGCACGTGCGGCAGTTCGAGAGCGCCCGCGAGACGTCGCTGACTTTGCAGCGCGCCATGCTGCCCACGGTGGAGCCGCCGTCCGGGTTCGCCGTGTGCTACGAACCCGCGGTTCCGCCGTTGGAAATCGGGGGCGACTGGTACGACGTGCTGCCTATCGGTGACAACCGCATCGGCATCGTCGTCGGCGACTGCGTCGGCCGTGGCCTGCCGGCGGCCGCGATCATGGGCCAGCTACGCAGCTCGGCGCGCGCGCTGTTGATCAACGGTGCCCAACCGGCCCTGCTACTCGAGCAACTCGACATGGCGGCGTCGCTCATCCCGAATGCGTACTGCACCACGGTTTTTCTTGCGATCCTGGACACCGAGTCCGGTGTTCTGGAATATAGCAACGCCGGCCACATGCCCGCGATGGTCGCGGGCCCCCAGCCGGCGAACACGACCATATTGACCGACGCCGCGTCGGTGCCGCTCGCGGTTCGCCGGCACGAACCGCGGCCGCAGGCCTCGCGGGTGCTGCCGCCGGGCTCGATGCTGATGCTGTACACGGATGGCCTGGTCGAGCGCAAATACGAGTCGATCGACATCGGAATCGCCCGCGCCGCGGACGTTTTGCTCGGGGCGACGAAGCTGCCCCTGGACACCATTCCGGAGACGGTGGTCCGCGCGCTGGCGCCCGCGGCGGGGTATGACGACGACGTCGCGATGGTGATATACCGGCACCGGCCAACGCAGCTGCGAATCGAAAGCGACGCGGTCGCAGAGCAATTGGTCAACGTCAGGCATCGGCTGGCCGAGTGGCTACGCAGCGCCGCCGAGGTCCCGGAGGGGCTGGCCGCCGACATCGTCCTGGTGGTCAACGAGGCGTGCACCAACTGCGTCGAGCATGCCTACGGCGGACGCCGCGGCGGGGCGATGCTGCTCGAAGCGGAAGTCGTTGACGGCCAAGTCCGAACCCGGGTCACCGATGCCGGTTCGTGGAAGACACCGGCCACCGATCCTGGCAACAGCGGGCGCGGGCTGGTGTTGATGCGCGCGCTCAGCGACGCGGTGGAACTGCACAGTACCCCAACGGGGACCACCGTCGACATCACCTTCCGGCTATCGGCGCAAACGACCTGACCGCACCACCGTTTGCCTGGCCCGATTCTCGGGTAGTCATCGGCGTGACCCGCACATCAATCACGGTCGAACCCGCCCTGCCTGCGGCACATGGACCGCTGTCTACGGCCGTCCGTCGTGCGCTGGATGGACCGCCCACATACGACAACCTTGCGCGCATCGGCGCCTCCGTGCGGGACTCCGACCCCTACGGCCTGGATCTCCAGCTCGCGTTGTGCATGTGCTACGAGCTGCACTACCGGGGTTTCGCGGGCGTCGATCCGCTCTGGGAGTGGAATCCCGCGCTGCTGCAGCTGCGCGCCGAACTGGAACGCGTTTTCCTGGCGGGTGTGCGGCGCGACGTCGGGCCCATCGAACTCGGCCACACGGCGGAATCCGAACTGGAGGCGATTTCCATCGAGCCCGCCGACGGCGACGGGCCGTCGTATTACCTGCGCGACACGGGAAGCTGGCAGCAGATGCGCGAGTACTTCGTGCACCGGTCGCTGTATCACCTCAAAGAGGGCGATCCGCACGCGTGGGCGATTCCGCGGCTGATGGGCACCGCCAAGGCGGCATTCGTGGCGGTCGAGTTCGACGAGTACGGCGCCGGCCAGGGACCGCGCCTGCATCAGCAGCTCTTCGCCGACCTGTTGACGGCGGCCGGGCTGGATGCGACATATCTCGGTTATCTCGACGCCGTCCCCGCCGAGGCGTTGACCGTCGTGAATCTCATGTCACTGTTCGGGCTGCACCGGCGGATGCGTGGCGCCGCGATCGGGCATTTCGCGTCGACGGAGATCACCTCGCCCCCGGGATCCCGGCGGATGGTGCAGGCCCTGCGGCGGATGGCGGCGCCGCCGGCCTGCGTCGGCTTCTACAGCGAGCACGTCGAAGCCGACGCGGTACACGAACAGGTGGTGCGCATTGACGTCGTCGGCGACCTCATCGCCCGGGAACCGCACCTCGACCCGGACGTCGTTTTCGGCATTCGCGCGCACGCGGCGGTGGAAAACCGCTTGGCGGACAAGCTCATCGAGTCGTGGAAGCGGGGCCAGACGTCGTTGCGCAGCCCCGTGGATTAACCGGCATTGGCTTGCTTCTTGATGCTCCGGCAGCGGCGATGGCTGGTGTCGCACAACGGATAATCGTTGCTGCGCCGACAGGTGCAGATCGCCACCATGAACCGATCGGACTCGACGACGTCGCCGCCGGGCGTCTCGATGCGCACCGGCCCGGACACCAGCACGGGGCCTCCTGCCACCACACGTACCCGCGTCGTGGTCATGGCTTGTCCGCCCGGATCACAACGAGTTCCTCTTCCCGGCGTCCGCGTGGGATCCGCCCGGTTTCCTCCAGCCACTTCGCCCGCGACGACATGACGGGGCCGAACGGAATCCATTTGGACGCTATGACTTCGGCCTCCAGGCCGGCCCATTTCAAGCGGTCCAGGGTTTGCTGGACGCCGGCGATCACCGACTGCACGAGCAGCAGGGATCCGCCGTCGCACAGCAACTTTGGCGCCGATTCGCACAGCGGATCCAGGACCAGGCGCCCGTCGGGGCCGGCATTCCAGGCCCACGATGGCCCAGCGGTGATTAGCTCGGCGTTGTTGCCGGGCGGGGTTGGGACGTAAGGCGGATTGGCCGTCACCACGTCGAACGGCGCCCAGTCGACGGCTTCTGCCCACGATCCCTTGCGGATGTCCACCTGCACGCCGGCCAGGGCCGCGTTGCCGCGAGAGCAACGCACCGCGTGCGGGCAGATGTCGCAGGCGGTGACGCTGGCACAACCCATCTCCGCCGCGGCGATCGCGGCGAATCCGCTACCCGTGCAAAGGTCGAGGACCCGTCGCCCCGGAATGAGCGCGCTATGGTGCATTGCGTCGACCAGCAGTCGGGAATCTTCTTGCGGCTGATAAACATTGTGCGCAACCGAGATCACGGGTTCTGGATAGATCGTTGTCAACGTGGGCCTTTCGGTCAGCCTTGGAGGGATCGCCGTGGCGATCACGGCTTGGCCTGTGTTATGCCCGCAAACTTGCGGGCATAAACGGTGCGACGACGGATCAGCTGCGGCTATCCCGTAGTGGCGTGGGCGAATTGCTTGATGATGGTCTCGCAAAACGCCGGCAGGTCCGCCGGCGAGCGGCTGGTGATCAGATTGCCGTCGACCACGACCTCTTCGTCCACCACGTGCGCGCCCGCGTTGCGCAGGTCGGTGCGAATGCTGGGATACGAGGTCACCGTCCGCCCCACGGCCACGCCGGCCTCCACCAGCGTCCAGGGCCCGTGACAGATTGCGGCGACCGGCTTTCCGGAGACGACGAAGTCGCGGACGAACGAGACCGCGGCACCGTCGAGACGCAGCTTGTCCGGGTTCACCGTGCCGCCGGGAAGTATCAGGCCGTCGAATTCGTCCACCGACGCGTCCGAGACCGCGCGGTCGACTGCGAAAGTGCCGGCGGGCTCGAGATCGTGGTTGCGAGCCTGGATTTCGCCGGTCTTCAGCGACAGCACCTCGACCTGGGCGCCGGCCCGCTGGAGCGCGGCGCGTGGCTTCTCGAGTTCGACTTTCTCCACGCCGTCGGCGGCCAGGATCGCAACCTTCGTCCCTTGCAACTCATTTGACATCGCGGGTACCCCCTTCACTGGGTCGTGGGCGGAGGACGACTTTCGTCTCCAGGATCTGCTTGAAACGCTGAAGGTCTTCGTTGACCTGTTGGTCGGGAGACTGGCCGAAAAGGGTCGCGGCGGCTTTGCCGACGACGCCGCGCGGCAGCTGGTAGCCGATCTGGACCCGGACCTCGGTCCCATCGCCGTCGCCGGCGGGTTCGAATTCCACGCTGCCCCCGTTTTGAATCGCCGAACCCGGCAGGGACTGCCAGGCGATCCGCCTGTTCGGCTCGTCCTCGGTGATCTGCGCGTCCCACTGGACCGCCTGGCCAGCCGGCGCGTTGGCGACCAGTGCGAGCGACCGTCGGCGCCCGCGATGACCGACTGCAGGTGGTCCATGAAGCTGGGCAGGTTCTCCAGGTCGCGCCAGAAGCCGTATACCTCCTCGGGCGGGCGCCGCACGGTGACCGTGGCAAGCAGGGCGCTGTGGCGCGCGACGTTGGCATGGCGGGCGCCGCCATCGCGGGTGGCGCGCGGCGCGGCATAGAGGTCTGCCGCGCCG
>NZ_JAOPWB010000130.1 GCF_025965855.1 Mycobacterium sp.
ATGAAGCTCGTGGTCTGAGGCCGCAGGTTCCCCGGACTTGTGTCGAGCGCCCGCAGCGGCGGAAATTCCGTCGCCTGACCCTGCGCTCTCACTTGGAACACCCCGACCGGCATCGGTACATCCCGCAACCGGCGCGGACCTAGATCGATGAGATCAACGCCGCTGAGCAGTACCGCCGTCGACTCCGCCAAAAGGATCTGCCCGCCATGCCCGGCAGCCATCAGCCGCGCTGCGCGATTCAATACCGCGCCGAAGTAATCCCCGTCCCGCAACTCGGCTTCACCGGTTGCGATCCCCATCCGCACTGGCAACTCCAACTCTCGCTGCGCAGCCACCGCAGCATCCACCGCAGACCGAGGTGACGCGAAGGCGGCACACACCCCGTCCCCGGTGTGCTTGAACAACCAACCGCCGTGCGCCTCGATCACATTGCGCAACACCTCGTCATGGGCGGCGAGTGCTGCCCGCATTGCATCGGCGTCCGTCTCCCACCGACGGGTCGAACCCTCGATATCGGTGAACAAAAACGTCACTACCCCCGAAGGAGCAGCCGCCGGATCAGCGGACACCCACGCAGCATGGCACAAGCAACGCACGCCCACCTCGAACATCAGGTGTGGGCATGCCATTCATGCGGCGTTGCAGGCACTGATAACCATTCGAACCAGTCGAGCCGCGGACACTATTGCGCGGTACGGATGACAAAGGCGTCCGTGCTCTCGTCGTAACCGACAGTTTCGTCCACGAACAGTTCCCCAACCGTGTGGCCGTCCTCAACAACCGCAATGAAGGTCGCTTCCTCCTGGTCGTATGTCACCGATCCTTGCACGAACATCGCCGCGACCTCGTGCCCATCGGCTCCGAAAACGACAAGCTTCAAGCCTCCGGCATTCTTGACGTACTGCGCCGCTTCGGCACGTGTCATGACCATCGCTGGGATCCCCGATCTGCTGGTGCTTTGTTGCAGCGCAGTATTCCCGAGACCAGACCCCAATGTGGTCGGTACAGAGACCCGAACTACTCGTCAGCCGTTTGCCCGCCGCAGCGGCAGGACCTGGCCTGACCCCGCCTGGTTGATCCAGGTCAGGTGAGAGTCTTGCCGCCCAGGATGTGGGCAGGAAGGCTCGATGACGATGACGACGAGGAAGCGACACAGTCCGGAGCAGGTCGTGCGCAAGCTGGCGAGCGCGGATCGGATGTTGGGTGAGGGCAAGGACGTCGCAGACGTCTGCCGCGAGCTTGGGGTGGCGGAGCAGACGTACTACCGCTGGCGTAACCAGTTCGGCGGACTGAAGGCCGATGATGCAAAACGCCTCAGGGAGCTTGAACGGGAGAACTCCACGCTCAAGCGTTTGCTGGCTGAGGCGGAGTTGGAGAAGGCCGCGTTGAAGGAGATCGCCAAGGGAAACTTCTAGGCCCGGAACGCCGGCGGGCGGCCGTTCACCACCTCATCGCAGCGATGGGTGTGTCGGAGCGGTTCGCCTGCCGGGTGACCGGGCAGAACCGAAGCACCCAGCGTCATGAACCAGCCGCAGCGAACCCTGCTGACCCCGATGCCGGGCTGCGGACATGGCTTCGTCGGTACGCGAAAGACCATCCACGGCGCGGGTTTCGGCCCGCCTATCACGACGCGCGCGCCGAGGGTTGGATGGTGAACCATAAGAAGATCCAGCGGTTGTGGCGCGACGAGGGCCTGCGTGTGCCGCAACGACGGCGTCGCAAACGCCTGGGCGCCTCCACCGCACTGGGCCTACCGACCGCGGATGCGCCAAACCAGGTGTGGGCGGTCGACTTCCAGTTCGACGCCACTACCGACGGGCGCCCGACCAAGATCGTGTCAATTGTCGATGAACACACCCGCGAATGCCTCGGCGGCCTGGTCGACCGCTCGATCACCGCGGAGACGCTGATCGACGAGCTGGATCGCCTTGCCGCCGAACGTACATACCCAGCCGTGTTGCGCTGCGACAATGGTCCTGAGCTCGCGTGTGCGGCGATGGCCGACTGGGCCGGGGGACGCGTCGGGCTGTCGTTCATCCCGCCGGGTGAGCCGTGGCGAAACGGCTATATCGAGTCGTTCAACAGCAGGATCCGCGACGAATGTCTGAACATCAACGTCTTCTGGTCACTGGCCCAGGCCCTGGTCGTTATCACCGACTGGAAGTACGACTACAACCACCACCGACGTCACTCGGCCCTGGGCTACCAGACCCCGGCCTGCTACGCCGCAACGTGCCCCCATCGATGAACGACTCGGTCCACGTTGCAGCCGTACATCCGCCGCCGACACGCAACTGCATGCTCGACCGTCGATGGAAGGGACCTGGGACGCGGGCAAGCTGGGTCGGCCAGCCGCCGGATCGACCACGACAACCGCAGAATGCTGCGGCCCAGGATGCATGGACTTGGTTGCGTTGGTGGTGACGGCCGAATCCGTATCGGCGGTGTCGGCGGTGCGCCCATACTGGTGGCGGCTGCCGTCGGCAGCGGAGGAGGCCCAATGCCGGAACCCACATCGCCGAATGTCGTGTTCTTCCACGTCGACAACCTGGGTTTCGGCGAACTCGGTTGCTACGGAGGGGGAATACTGCGCGGCGCTCATACCCGGCGTATCGACGCATTCGCCGCGCAAGGCTTCCAGCTGTTGAATTACGCGCCCGAATCCCAGTGCACCCCGACGCGTTCGGCGCTGCTGACCGGGCGCTACGCGGTCCGGTCGGGCAACCACACCGCGTCCGGACACGGGATGCCGTTCGGTCTGGTCAGCTGGGAGCGCACGCTGGGCGATATCTTCTCCGAGGCGGGCTACGCCACGTCGTGTCTGGGTAAATGGCATGTCGGCGATGAAGAGGGCCGCTGGCCCACCGACCACGGATTCGACGCGTGGTACGGGCCGCCGCACTCCTATGACGAGGCACTGTGGGAGACCGACCCGTGGTATGACCCCGAACGCGACCCGGTGTCCTACATGCTGGAAAGCACCAAAGGCCAGCCGCCGACAGAATGCGAACAGCTGACGTTCGAGGTGAAACGGGACGCCGATGTGGAATACCTGCGCCGCGCCTTTGACTTCATCGACGACAGTGTCGAGAAGGACACGCCGTTCTTCCTGTACTTCAACCC
>NZ_JAOPWB010000132.1 GCF_025965855.1 Mycobacterium sp.
GGCCCCGACGATCAGGATGCTCACTCTGGGCCCCGTTCCGGGTTGTCCGCGGTTTCGTCCGGGCGATCGAAGACATCGTCGGCGTTGACTCCGATGACCCGCAGCAGGGCAGCGACCTTGCGATCCAATGACTCGCCTACGGCGGTGACCTCGGGGATGCCCAGGCTGGCGAAGGCGGCGCTGGGCCGGTCCATCGTAAAGATGGCGTTGCCGTCGGGGTCGCTGTACACCAAAACGCGCAGAGGCGCGTACAGCAGCGCCGTGGGATCGTGGCGGAACATGGTTTCGGCGATCGTGTGGTTGCCCAGCAAGTATTCAACGGCTTTGATGTGGTGTCCGGCCACCGCCATGTGCGGAGTTGCGTCGATCATTGCGTACACCATGAGCTCGTTGGGCGCGTTGGCGGTCACGGCGGCCCGCACGTCGTCCCAGGTGCCGGCGCTGTCGCTGATCTGCTGGATTTGCACGGCGTCGAAAGCCGGGGCTGCTTCTTCGAAGGCGGCGCGGAATTCGTCGAAGGCGATACCGGTGGGAATGTCCACCCGAGTCATGCTGTGCTGTAGGGCGCGCGGCTGGGTGCTTGTCATGGTGTTTGTTCCCTTTCAGTGTTCGGGGAAAGGGCTAGTAGCCCTTTTGGTTCCACGGCAAAGACGTACGCCACGTCGGTGGGTCCGATCAGAGGCGTCGGGTGCCGGCTGAGCGCAGGTCTGCGATGGTGGGGAAGCCGTCGATGGCCATCAGCAGGTCCAGTTCGGCGAGCAGGGATCGCAATTGGGACACGACCCCGTCGGTGCCTCCGACGGCTAGTGCATACGCGTACGGGCGGCCGACGCCGACGGCGGTTGCCCCCAGCGCCAGGGCTTTGGCCACGTCGGAGCCGCTGCGCACGCCGCTGTCGAACAGCACCGGCATTCCCTCAGCGGCCTCCACGAGGGCCGGCAGGGCGTCGAGGGCGGGCAGCCCACCGTTGGCCTGGCGCCCGCCGTGGTTGGAGCAGTAGATGCCGTCGACCCCGTAGTCGCGGGCCTGACGGACGTCGTCGGGGTGCTGGATGCCCTTGAGCAGGATCGGCAGCGTCGTCAATGAGCGCAACCAGCCCAGATCCACCCAACGCAACCCTTTGCCAAACACCTTGACCCACTCCAGGGCGGCCGCCTTCGGGTCCTCGGTCGGGGACTTGTCCAGCCGCTTGAGGAACACCTCGTCGGTGAAGTAGTTCTGCAGTCCGTAGCCACGCAGGAACGGGAGATTAGCCGTGTTCAGGTCCCGCGGGCGCCATCCGATCACCCAGGTGTCCAACGTTACGACAACGGCCTTATACCCGGCTTTCTCGGCGCGAGCCACAAAGCTGGCGGCCAGGTCCTTGTCGTTGGGGGTGTAGAGCTGAAACAGCCCCGGGGTGGCTCCGGCGTGCGGGGCCACGTCTTCGAGGCGGTCTTGGGTCAGAGTTGAGGGCACCATCGGCACACCGGTCTGCGCGGAGGCCTTGGCCACCGCGATGTCGCCGTGGAAGTCCTGCGAACACAGCCCGATGACCCCGATCGGGCTCATGAACACCGGCGCGGGCCACGTCATGTCGAACAGTGACACCGACAGGTCACGCTCGGTGGCACCCACCAGCATGCGCGGCACGATCCCATAGCGGGAGAAGGCATCCACATTGGCGCGCTGGGTGCCCTCATCACCACAACCACCGGCAACGTACGAGTACACCCAGGACGGCAGCACCTCGGCCGCCGCGCGCTCCAGTGAGGCGAAATCGACCGGATACTTTGGCAGCCGACCGTCCAGGCCGTCGAAGTAGATCCCATATTGGTAGTCGCCGTACTGCGGTACCGCCATGACGGGACTCCTTGGTTGTTCAGTGTTAGAGACGTCGGACATTTCCGCTGGCTGTTCGGTGACAATGGGTTTCCTGTCCTCCATATCGAACTCAGCCGAGCGCCCAGGCCGCCGCCAACGCTTCGGCCTGAGCACATGCCGCAAAAGAGACACGCCATGACCACGACCGCAGCAGAGGACCTGCGCGCCAACCTAATCGGAGCCTGGACGCGACACCGGGCTCATCGCTGTGTTCGCGGTGGTGTCCTCAACGATCCGGGCACAGATCCGCCAGCCGAACTCCGGATCGTTTCGCAGCCGGTCAGTAACCAGAGAATGCACGAACACTGCCGGCAGTCCATCGCGGCGGCCCGCGACATCCCGCCAATCCATCGCGCGGCCCTCACCCGCGGCGGCGACGCGCAACAGGATGATTTGACTCGTCACCGTCAACGTGCCGTCATCGTTGGCGTCGACCACCTGGTTGATGTTGCTGCGCCGCACCCCGTCGGTGAGAGGTCGGTAGGCGTCAAGGAACGCGCGCACCTCGTCACGACCCCGCACCAGCCCGTGCGGATGCTCGACGGTGCAGTCCTCGGTGTACACCTCGAGGATCGCCTCCACGTCCCAATAGTCAAGCGCCATGTTGAGCCGATTGACGACGTCGATGACCTTCAGCCAATCGGCAGCGGGAATGGAGTGGGACACGAGTCCGAGATTTTGGGGACGCGGCATGGCGAGGACCTTTCAGGCGAGAAACGATGCGGAAGCCACCTTACTATGATTATCATAGTAAGGTGAGCCGTGGGACCACGGCGGCGATGAGGTTGCTCACCCTCACCAGTGCAAGGACGGAGTCAGGATGCGCACTCGATCATTCGCGGACATGAAGTGCTCGGTCGCCGGGGCACTCGAGCACGTCGGTGATCGGTGGTCATTGGTCATCATCCGCGACCTGATGCTCGGGCTTTCGCGTTTCGACGACCTGCAAGCATCGTCGGGCATACCGCCTCAGACCCTCGCCGATCGGCTACGGCGATTGCAGGCCTGCAAGGTCATCGTCAAACACCATGCACCGTCGGCGAGAGGCTACGAGCTCACCGAGAAGGGCCGCGATTTGCTGATGGTCCTTGCCGCGCTGCGTGAATGGGGTGATCGATGGCAACTGCACGGCACGATCGGTCCCCCGCTGGAAGTCTTCGACTCACAAAGCGGCAGCCCGGTCGCACTCACCATGATCGCGACCGAAACCGGACAACGCGTCAGCCGTCGACAACTCGTCCCCACACCGGGGCCCGGCGCCGACGAACGAATGCGGTTCCGACTCCGAGCCGGCCAACCCAAACCAAACGACTACCTAAGAATCGGCAACCAGAAATCTCCAGCCCCATGACCCCGATCGTGACCGCCACCGCCACACCCGGTCGCACACCAAGGAGACGACGTGACCGCAGAATCCACCGACACCACCGCCCGCACGGGGTGGGGACCGGAACGCTCGCGTACGGTCACTTGGTACGACCCCGGCCCCAGCACCGTGAAGGGCCTGTCGATGACCGGCGTGGACTACCTGCGGGCGATGATCGCCGGCACGCTCCCGCCCCCTCCCGTCGCCGGGCTGATGCAGTTCGATCTCGTCTCGGCTGAGCCGGGTCGCGTCGTGTTCAACTGTCGACCGGACGAGTCGGCGTACAACCCCATCGGCGCCGTTCACGGCGGCCTCGTCTGCAGCCTGCTGGACTCCGTTCTGGGCTGCGCGCTGCACAGCACGCTGCCGAAGCGCAGGCGCTACACCTCGGTGGAGATCAAGGTCAACTACCTCAAGGCGGTCCGGCTCAGCAGTGGCCTGCTCACCGCGACTGGGACCGTCGTCAAGTCCGGCACCCGGGTGGGATTCACCGAAGGCGTCGTCACCGACGCCTCAGGTGCGACGGTGGCCACTGCCTCAAGCACGCTGCTGGTCTTCGACGTCTGAGAAACACTGCCGCAGTTAGGTGAACACATCACATCGCCGGCCCTAGATCGCCAAGTGCCAACGGTCGCAAATGTGCGGATACGGCCGGTAATCGTCCCACTCCATCCCCCGTTCGTGACCGCGAGCGGCGTGATGGCGTCAGCTCCGCTGGTTCTTGTCGATGTCGCTAGCGACAGCGGAGTCGTCGGGCACGCATATGTATGTACGTATGCACCGAGCGTGCTGCCGGCGATGACCAAGCTCCTCGAAGACATCTCGGGGCAGCTCGTCGGCGAGCCCGCTGCGCCGAAAACCGTGATGGGCAGAATTCGAAGCCGTCTCGTTCTGCTCGGGACCCCAGGCCTGATGGACATGGCCCTGGCAGGTCTGGACATGGCGCTGTGGGACGTGCATGCCCGCATGTCAAGGCTCCCACTGGTTCGACTCCTCGGCGGTGAGCCGGAGCCAATCAAGGCGTACGCGAGCTTCGGCATGGACGGTCTGCAGCGCGCTGTCGAGGCCGCAGAACGCGGCGTGGAGGCGGGATTTCGTGCGATCAAGATAAAGATCGGCTACCCGACGCTGAAGCAGGACCTCGAAGTGGTTCGTGGCGTCCGTAGGGTCATTGGGGCCGACATTGACCTGATGGTCGACTACAACCAGGCACTCAACGTGCCGGAGGCCATTCGTCGGTGCCACGCGCTCGACGATGAAGGGCTTGCGTGGATCGAAGAGCCAACCCTGTGTGAGGACTTAGACGGGCACGCGCGAATTGCCGAAGCCATCAAGACGCCGCTTCAACTCGGCGAAAACGTGTGGGGCCCGCGAGGCATGATGGCGATGCTTTCTCGTAGAGCCTCCGACCTCGCCATGGCGGATCTCATGAAGATCGGCGGTGTCACGGGCTGGCTCGAGGCGGTCTCGATGTGCGAGGCCGCCGGCGTACCCGTGTCCAACCACTTTTATCAGGAGATGAGTGCTCACCTGCTTGCACTCTCGTCCTGCACGCATTACCTCGAATACTTCGGGCTTGCGGATGCGGTATTGGCCCGGGCCTCAGTTCCGTTGGGAGGTTTAGTCAAACCCGATGACCTTCCCGGTAGCGGGATCGAGTGGGACGAGGACGCAGTTGCGCATTACACCCCTATTCAGTAGCAAGCCAACGCCATCGCGGACCTTGATGCGCTCGCGGACTTCTTCTTCCTGGCCGAGGGCCTGCGGCTGTATCGAGTGCTGGCTGCTACTCACGACGACTAGCCGGGTGCTGCACGGGCGGGAGCGGCCTTTGTCACGCATGGGCCAGGCAACAGGGTCGCTTTCCGCCTCGGACTGACGCCAAGCGGGCCACCGCTCGTGTCGTGGTCATTCCGGGCTGCCACGCACCGTGTTGGGCTAACGAGCCAGATCCGGGCGAGTTGGGCTGTCCGCATCCTGTGTCGGCAGGGACCGTAATGCCTCTAGCGCACGGGCGGTGACACTTTCGGGCTCGGCGTGGTAGATGAGGATGTGTTGTCCCCCGGAATGGGGCAGGGAGAGCCGGTTTCGGTACAGCTCCAGCTCGCCGACTCGGGGATGACGCATCTTGATGGTGCCGACGCGGTAGCCGACGTCGGCACGCTCCCAGAGCTGACGGAAAAGTGGGCTGTCCTGGGTGAGCTGGTCGATCAGGGCGCGCAAGCGGCGATCGTTTAAATCGGTGACGGCGACCTCTCGCAGCCCGCGCACGAGGTTTTCCGATGCGTATTCCCAATTCGAGTAGAGCTGCCGCGCAGCCGGTTCCAGGAGGCGCCAGCGGAGCACGTTTTCGCCGATCGTGTACTCGGGTGACAGTGCGCGGGCGCAGGGGTTGGAGGCCAGCACATCGAGGCACCGGTTGACGATGGCAGCCGGCATGGGGAATTGCGCGATCAGTCGACCCAGGCCGTCGGCAACTTTCTGCGTCGCGGGTTCGGTCCCGTGCTTGCCGGGGAGGTGCGCTAGCTGGCAAAGATGCTCGGTCCCTTCGATGTCCAGTTGCAGTGCTCGGGCAAGGGCGTACACCACCTGTTCTGATGGGTGGGTGACATGGCCCTGTTCGATCCGCAGGTAGTAGGCGACGCTGATGCCGGCGAGCAACGCCACTTCCTCACGGCGCAAACCCGCCACACGTCGCCGTGACCCAGGATCGAGCCCGACGTCCTCGGGCCGCACCTGCTTGCGTCGCGCGGTCAGATAGTCACCGAGGGCATCAGCCTTGCGTGTCGCCACCGCTTGATCCTAAGCCGGTCCCTCTCAATATCACGATCAACTGGGACTGGCTGGCGGCTCCCGAACCCTGTCGAATCGGGCCACGCTGTTGGTAGCCGCCAAAGACGGTGGCACCAAACAGAAAACGTAGGAAAGGAACTGTCATGACTGAGGTTCACGCATTGCCCGATAAGACGCTGACTCCCTTCGAGGGTGCACTCGTCACTATCCGTTCGAAGAAGTCCTACACCGACGTCACTGCGGCCATCGAAGCCAAGTTGCAGCGCTTCTCGATCGCAAAGTTCATGGAGTACGTGGTACACCAGGACAAGGAAGGTCTTGAGGCCTACGTGGCACGGGTTTCGGCACCGAGCAAGTTCTCCATCTTCTGGGACTTCGAGCAAGGTTCGTCGTTCAGGCTCGCCGGCATCCCGATCGAGTCCAAGTTCTACCTGGTGGGTAACGCCGTCATCGCCCGCGGCCTGTTCCGCTACACCGGCGCATCAGGACTGGGAGCACCGGTTCGGATCTGCGTGTCCCAGCGCGACGGTGAGGAAACCCGCATCGACCTGGATCTGCCCTCGGCCTTTTTCAGCAAATTTCTGGAAACACGCGAGTCTGATGTTCCCGCGTTGCTGGACGCCGAAATGGTGAAGGTCTTCGAAGACGCCGCCGCTTAACGACAACGGGCCAGCACAGATGGGGCCATCAGCCTGCTCGCCCAACCGGGGTTTGAGGCCGGGGTGAGTGAGCGGGACGGAGCCACCAGCGCTACAACGCAATAACTACATCACCATGAATGGAAACCATCATGACCATATCCACCGACATTGACTTGCGCCACTACATCATCGGGGCCTGGATCTTGGAGTCCTACGAAAGTTTCGACCTCGACGGGTCTAATGTGCACTACCCCTTGGGTTCTGACGCGCGGGGAATCATCATGTACACCGCTAACGAGTACATGTCCGCCCAGATCATGCGCTCAGACCGCCCGCAGTTTCACACCGGAGACCTCGCGGCCGGCGACAACGAGGAACTGGCTGCTGCGGCCAGCGGATACCTTGCCTACACCGGCCCTTACACCGTGTCCGATGACAACGTGATCAGCCACCACGTCCAGGTCAGCCTGCTGCCCAACTGGATCGGCGGCACCCAATACCGCGCAGCCAAAATCGGCAAACAGCGCCTCGAGCTCGGTCCCACCGAGCCCACGCTGATCGACGGGCAACTCCGAAACGCCCGCCTGGTCTGGCGCAAGCCAAAACAAACAGTATCAGTGAGCAATACGCACCGATGCTGAACCGGTGCAGCTCAATCGAAGGATTGGTCTCCACTCTAGGGCCGAATTCCACGTCGGCCGAGGTGCGAAAGTCACTGCACAACAACGCTTCTAGAACGAGATCAGTAAGTAAATAGGTCAACCGAGATAGTAAGGAGATGAAGTGAAATGAGTAGTACAGAACACGCCACTGATGGGGCACCCGCGCGCCTGGTTGTGCCCGGTCCAGACACCCCGCCAGTAGGGCGGGAGATGGACGGCCACCTCGCCGTGCTGACGATGCAGTACGCCCCGCACAATTTCCTGGGGACCGAGCTGACCGCCGGGTTGCTCGAGGGTCTGCAGTGGGCGAAAGACCAAGGCGCACGCGCGGTGCTGCTCAACAGCGGGTTGCGTAATTTCTGCGCCGGCGCCGATCTAGCGATGTTCCAAAGCGCCTACCGCGGTGTTGCCCCGGACATCGACTTGGTCGAGGTGCTGCGCGCGTTCGACTCGTTGCCCGTGCCGATCGTGGCCGCCATTCACGGCGTGACGGTCGGCGGCGGGCTTGAGATCGCGCTGGCGTGCGACCTGATCATTTCTAGCGAGTCAGCCAAGATCGGCAGCGTCGAGGCCACGCTCGGGCTCAACCCGCTGATGGGTGGGATTCAGCGGGTCACCGAGCGCGCCGGGGCGGCGCGGGCCAAGGAAATGGCGCTGTTGGCCCGCCGGTACGACGCTCGCACGCTGGAGCGCTGGAACATCATCAACCGGGTGGTGCCCGACGAGAAGCTCGGTGATGTCAGTGTGACGGTCGCCCAGGAACTGGCCAACGGCCCCACCCTGGCACACGCCTCGACTAAAGCGATCGTGTCCTACACCCTGGCCCACGGCGTGCCCGCCGCCGACGAGGTGATGCGCGACCTGCAAGCCGACTACTGGAAGTCCGAAGACCTCAAACGCGGTCTTGAGTCGTTGGCCGCCAACGGTCCCGGTGCCGCACGATTCGAAGGGAAATAATCATGAGCTTGCCACTAGAGGGCGGGCGCGTCATTGACTTCACCCGCGTACTGGCCGGACCCCACTGCACCAAACACCTGCTCGACCTGGGGGCCGAAGTCATCAAGATCGAACCCCCCACCGGCGATATCACTCGGACCTCCTACCCGCGACAGGGTGAGATCAGCGGCTACTACGCCCAGCAAAACGCCGGCAAACGCGTCCTGAGCATCGACCTGAATTTCCCCGAAGCACGCGAGGTGGTCGCCCAGTTGTGCGACACCATCGACGTGATCGTGGAGAACTTCCGTCCCGGAGCTTTGGCCGCGTTCGGTCTCGACTACAAGTCGGTGGCCGCGCGCAATCCCGGCGTGGTCTACGTCTCCATCAGCGGCTACGGCCAACGCGGGTCGTGGCGCACCCGGATGGCCTATGCCCCCACCGTGCAGGCCGAGACCGGATTCACCGAGAACACCTTGCGGCAGTTCGGTGTCGAAGGGGATGCGCGTCGAAGCGATGCGTTGTCGCACGCCGACGTCTATGCGGGGCTGCATGCGACTATCGCGGTGCTGGCCGCGCTGGCGCATCGCCGAGTCACCGGCCAGGGCCAGTACGTCGACGTCGCGATGGCCGCGGTGCTCACCTCGATCAACGAACGAGTCCACTACGACCTGTCCGACATCGACCTGGGCGCCGAGCCCCCGATCCTGGGTGCCACCGACTGCGTGTTTTTCACCGGCCCAGAAGGAGAACAGTTCGTCTCCCCAATCAGTCTTGTCGGCACCGAAACGTTCCCGCTCTATCTGCACGCCATGCGCCGGCCCGATCTGGTCGACGATCCGCGATTTGGCAGCGCAGAGTCGCGCCGGACGAACTTCGATGCGTTACACACCATCGTCCAAAACTGGATCGACACCTTCGATTCCATGGAAGCTCTGGACGCGCAATTCGACGAATCCAAGATCGCAACCGGTCAACTGCGCGATATCGCCGAGTTTAACGAGACCGAATGGGCCAAGGACTGGGTCCTGACCCGGGAAGTCTCCGACCGACACGGAGGGACCGTCACAATCCCCGCGCCGCCGTGGCACTTCAGCGACCACGATGGCAGCCTTGCCGAGCAAATCCCCGCCCACCAAGGCGAACACAACGAGGTAATCCTCAAAGAGCTCGGCTGCACCGACGGCCAAATACAGGCACTCAAAGACAAGGGGGCGCTAATCACCGCGGCACCGGAATGACCACCCGCAACACATTTTTGAGGTTGTGCTGTCCACCTGGACCCAACGCGGTGAGGTGGACAGCACGCGTTGGGCCTGCCGAAGTTGGTCGCGAGTTGTGCACCCATCTCCAAGGCCTCGGCATTCGGGTCTGGTTCGACGAGGTCGTTATCGAGCCCGGAGCCAGCCAGGCGCTCCAGATGGATCGGGGCCTTGCGAAGGCGCATTGCGGGATCGCGCTCCTGACTCCGGCCTATCTGGCTGGCCGCTTCTGGACAGATCGTGAACTTGGAGCGCTCCTCAGCAAGAAGACCCTGATACCCGTCCTGGACGGCGTCGATTTCGGCTAGGTCAGGGAGTACAGCGGCATCCTGCCCGATTTGGATTGCTTCGAGACCTCCCGCCACTCGGTCGCTGAGATCGCCGACAAGATTGCCGCTGCCGTGCTCCGGCGGAAGGCGGCGTGACCGCAGGCTCCTAGGTACGCGCCCGACGCCGTAGCGCCACCACGTTCCCAGCGGCCCGGCTCTCAGCTGCGGTCTCCGTGGCTCGCGCGGAAAATGACATGCATCTGAGACAGATTGCAGATGACACGGCATGAGACGTGCACCATCACCCCAGGTCAACCGGCCGGAAAATGACACGCAATGTGAGAATCGACAAGGCATGACGTCGACAAAGGGTTTTCGTGACTGGTTTGCTTGACGCGGTTCTGCGTGCGCATGGCGGACTCGAGCGTTGGCGGCAATTCAGCGCAGTGCAAGCCACCGTCGTCACCGGAGGAGGGTTGTGGGCCATCAAGGGCCAGCCGCAGGATCCGCAGCCGCGGCAGATGAGCGTCGCAACTGATCACGAGTGGGCTTCGGTCCGGTCGTTCGGCGCCGACGATCAGAAGACCGACTTCACCCCCGACCGGATCGCGATCGAAAAGCTTGACGGCACTGTGGTTTCCGAGCGACGCGATCCCCGTCGATCATTCGACGGGCATGAGTTCGCCACGCCGTGGGATCCGCTGCAGCGCGCCTACTTCAACGGCTACGCGATGTGGACCTACCTCACGACGCCGTTTCTGCTGACGCTGCCAGGCGTCTCGGTGAACGAGATCGCGCCGGTGGAAGACAACGGCGAAACCTGGATGGGACTGCAGGCGCCGTTTCCGTCCGTCATCGCAACCCACTCGACGGTTCAGGAGTTCTACTTCGGCGACGACCATCTGCTGCGCCGCCATGACTACCGCGTCGAGGTGGCCGGAGCATTTGCCGCCGTCCAGTACACCACCGACATCGTCGAGGCCGGCGGCATCAAACTGCCCTCCAAGCGCAGGGCCTACCGTGCCGACGACCAGAACATCGCCATTCCCGATCAGCTGATGGTCGCAATCGACCTGCGCGACATCCGCTTTGCCTGAAAGTCGTCAGCGTCCAAGCGTCACGACTCGGGGAAGAGCGTGATGGCGGCGCCCCACAGCGCGCCGGGGTTTAGCCGGTTCGGGTGCAGTGCAAGCATGCCCTCGTAGAATTCCTGCGCTTGTTCTGACGACCCGACCAGGTGACGTGCGTCTGTTAGATACTGTCGCGTTGCCTGGATCTGCGACGGGCCGTCGAACGCGCCCGGGTTCTTGTGGCCGGCTATGACTGCCGCAGGGCGCAGCGCCTCGGCGACATCGAGGGCGGCGAGCCAGTCGTCGATGCCCGGGATACCGCCCGACTCGGCGAGATACAGATGCACGCCGTTGTAGACCACGTCGCCGGCCACGAGGAGCGCGATCTCGGGCACGTGCAGCATGGTCGTCGCATCGGTATCGGTGTGGCCGACTTCGATCGGGCGCAGCCCAACGCCCTCGAGCTCGAAACCGCGGTGGTCGACGACCTCGACATCGACTTCGCCACTGGGCAGTTGACCGGGAAAGACCTTATCCCAGACGTTGGCTCGGAGCTCTTCGGTGTTTTGGCTGGCCATGTGTGCCTTGGTGCCTTCGGTGGCTCTCACCGTCACCGCGGGGAACCGTTTCAGCAGCGGGATGGCCCCGAACCAGTGATCGCCGTGGCCGTGGGTGATATAGATCTGGCGCAGCCGGCGTCCCGATGACTCGATCCAGTCACCGACGTCGGTAGCCTGAGAGTCGGTCAGCGGAGGGTCGACGAGTACCGCGTCGCGGGATCCCAGGATCAGCGTCGAGGTGATGGGCGACCACATGCGGGTGGTGCCGTCGGGCAGCGGGCCGCGCCCCGATTGTGGGATCTGTTCTGTGACAAAGAGTTTGTAGTTCAGTGGCGAGGTCATGGCGTCTCCTGCAGGAAATGATCTGCCGGGATCTCGGCGGCGAGTCGGTTGCGGATCTCGGTCGCGAACCGTAGTACGGCGCCCAGCGGTCGATGGTGGATGGCAACTGCGGCGATTTTGCCGCTGGCGTCGCGGTCCAGGATGGTGATGCCCCTGATCTGCGTGCCGCCGAAGGCGGTTGCTTTCCATTGCAGATACGTCGTCGGTCCGTCATGAGCCTCGGCGGTGAACTCCAGTGATTCATAGATCGAGCTCGCGGTGGCCAGCACCTGTGCGACTTCTTGCTTGCCCGTGATCGGCTTGGCGAGGGTGGTGGCGTCCAGGACGACGTCGTCGGCGAATTCGGCCGCGAACGCGTCCTGCGACTGTTCGGCGAAACTGCCGCGCCATCCGCTGGCCGTCGTGGTGTGCGTGATCTGATCGCTGAATTCCAGGATCATCTCGGCCACTGTGTCTGGTTGCTCGACGTGCAGCCAGTGCCCGCCGCGATCGATGACCTTTTCGCGGGCGCCGGGGAATCGTGGCACGATCTCCTCGACGAGCGCTTTGGTCACGAATCCGTCAGCGTCGCCGCGGATTACGACAACGGGCCCGGTGTAGTCGCTGGTGGCCGGGGCGTCGGATACTCCGTTGTTCCAGATATCGACGTAGCGTGCCACGACGGCCGGTAATACCGGTGCTCCCGATCCGATGAGCCGATCCAGCTGCTCTTCTGCCAGGGCCGGGGAGAGTTGGCTTCGCGCCGCCCGTTGCGCGTCGGGGTCACCGGCGAGCGCCCGGAACGGCGCTACCGCCTCTTCGGGTAGCCGGGTGCCGCCCAGTGGCACGGGGGTGAGCAGGACGAGGCCGTCGACACGGTCGGCGTGTTCGGCGGCGACGAGTTCGGCGATCTGGGTTCCCAGGCTCTGGCCGACGACGATCACCTGAGAGTCGGTTTCGTTGAGGACCTCGCCGGCTTCGGCGGCCAGGGATTGCAACGACAGCTCGCGTGGATCGGTGACCGCTGTTGACCGGGCGCCGAACCCGGGCAGGTCGTAGCGGACGGTGTTGACTTTGCCTGCCAGTGAGGCGATCACGCCGTCCCACACCGTGGCGTCATCCAGGAAGCCGTTGATGAACAGCAGGGTGGGCGCACCGTCGAGGATCGCCGATGTGGTGGTGACGCTGACGTTGTCCGGTGTCGTGGTCATGACGCCGCCTTGGTGGCACCCGACGGCGACCAGTCGGCGGTGTCGATGGGGGAGTAGTCACTGGAGTGGCCATCGAGACGCTCGGCGCGCGTTGCGGCCAGTCCCGCGGCCAGACCCTCGGGCAGCGGGGTGGTGAAGATGTTGTTGACGAGCGTGTACTCGCCTGCGAGCCTGCCGAATGCACCGACCGCTCCGACGTCGATGCGCCCGCGGTCCAGGTAGAGGTCGTCGCGGACGTGGATGCGCTTGACGTCGCCCCACACGACGTGGTCGGGCAGTGGCGGCATGGGGGTGATGCGATTCACCGTGCATTCGAACGAGATCGGTGCGTCGGCGATGCGCGGAGCCGCGATCACCTCCGAGGATGCCTTCTCCAGGCCCAGGGCGGCGAATTCGTCGACGTCGGAGTCGAATTCGACCGCCGACTTGTGCACGGCGTCCGCCTGCGCGATGGAGGCGATGTTGACCACGAACTCGCCTCTGTCGCGGATGTTGACGAAGGTGTCCTTGAGCGTGACGCCGTCAGAGCGCGGTTGCAGGGTGATCGACAGCACCGGCGGGAACCGGCCGACGACGGTGAAAAACGATACGGGTGCGATGTTGCCCACTCCGCTGGGCGACGCGGTGCTGACCCAGGCGATCGCGCGGGGCAGCACGCTGCCGATGAGTAGTTTGTAGCTCGATGTCGGATCGAGATCTGCGGTGTCGATGATCATGACTTTTCTCCTTGGTTTTATCGGATAGGTCAGGACAGCAGCGCTACCGCGCTGTACCAGACGGGTCCTACGTTGAGCCGATCCGGGTACAGCCGGGTCATTTGGGTGAAGAACTCATCCGGGCTGGGATTGCCGGCGAGCAGTCGTTGCGCGTCCAACAGGTAGTCGCGGGTCTCGTTGATGGCCTTGGGGTCATCGGGCAGGTCTTTGTTCTTGTGCCCGGCGACCACGGCGCGCGGATCCAACGCTACGACGGTGTTGAGCGCCTGCAGCCATGCGTTGATGCCGCCGTGGGCGCTTTCCAGCAGGTACTGGTGCACGCCGTTGTAGACGACATCGCCTGCCACGACGAGCCCGATCGAGGGCACGTGCAGGACGGTGGTGTCGTCGGTGTCGGTGTGGCCGACCTCGATGGCGTGCAAGCGCTGGCCCTCCAGCTCGAATCCGTCGTCCGGAACCCGTTGGTAGACAACGGGGCTCGGTGGGATCTGGCCGGGGAAGTCGACATCCCACATCTGGGCGCGTCCAGTCGTGGCCTGCTCACCCATCTTGGCGATGGTGCCGTCGGTGGCGTACGCGACAGCTGACGGGAATCGCTGCAGTAGCGCGTCGGTGCCGAACCAGTGATCGCCGTGCCCATGGGTCGCGTAGATGTGGGTCAGTCTCCTGCCGGAGTCCTCGACCCAGTCGCCGACTCGTTGGATCTGGTCGTGGGTGAACGGCGGGTCGACCAGCACGGCGTCGTGCTCGCCGTAGATCAGCGTCGAGGAAACTGGTGAGGAAACGATGGGGCTTCCGTCGGGCAGCCGCTGGTCGCGGTTGCGTCGCACCCCGTCGTGGACCATCACCTCATAGCGCAGCAGTGTCATGACCATTCCTTCCTTCGGTGGTTTCGGGGGCGTTTAGGTATTCGACGAACCAGTCGCGGGCCGCGCCGGCGGCCTTGTCGAACTGATCGGTGTAGGGGTCGAAGTGGCCACCGGGGATGGTGACAAGCTTTTTCGGCTGCAGCGCCCGCTCGTAGCCGGCCAATGCAAGGTCAGTGACCGTGATGGTGTCGTCCAGCCCGACGATCATCAGCAGCGGTGTAGGGGAGACGCGCGAGATCCACGTTCCCGGCTCATACATCCGGGCGGCGCGCGATGACCGCACGGTCATCACGTTGTGCCACACGCCCTCGGGCACGGGCTGGTTGTAGAACGCGACAGCGTCGGGGGCGCGGTAGGCGGCGGGAGTCGCGGGATCGGCGCTGATCACCGCCTGGGTGGCGGGCGGCTCGCCGCGAAACTGGCGTTGTTCATCGTCGATGAAGGCGGCCTCCAGCGCGGGTTGCTGATCGGGTGCGATCCGTCGCAGGCTCTGCTCGTAGCCGCTGATGGTCGGGACCTGGGCGACGACTGCACGCAGCCGCCGGTCGGTGGCGCCGAGCACGATGGCGTGCCCGCCTGCATAGCTGCTGCCCCACAGGCCGATCCGGTGCGGGTCGACATTGGGCTGGGCTTCCAGGAAGGAGATCGCCCGGCGCCAGTCGGCGATCTGTTGCCACGGGTCGACGTCGTAGCGCGGCGAGCCGTCGCTGGCTCCGAACCCGCGATGGTCATGCACCAGAACCACGAAGCCCGCGTCGGCGAAGAAGCGGGCGAAGCGCTCCAGCCCATGTTCCTTCACCCCGGCGAAACCGTGCGCCATCGTGATCGCTGGAAAGGGACCCTGGCCATCGGGGGTAAATAGCCAGCCCCGCATTGTCACGTCGCCCTCGGCGCCGAACTCGACGTCCTCTCGGTTCATGTCCCCGCTCCTTTTTGGTGTCGGTAAGCGGCACAACATCCACGATGTGTGTGTTACGTCCCAAAACGGGAGTCCGCATTAACCCTGGTATTGGGAGGAACAGCTTTACGCT
>NZ_JAOPWB010000146.1 GCF_025965855.1 Mycobacterium sp.
TGGACCGCCTCGCCGGCGTCTCCGGGCTGGCCCCCGTACCCCACGACTCGGGCCGCATCACCGGCAACCTCAAACGCCCCCGCCGCTACGACCGACGCCTGCTGCGTGCCTGCTATCTGGCCGCCCAGATCGCCATCCGTACCGACCCGGCCTCGCGCACCTACTACGACCGCAAACGAACCCAAGGCAAAACCCACACCCAAGCCGTCCTCGCCCTGGCCCGCCGACGCCTCAACGTCCTGTGGGCCATGCTCCGCGACCACGCCGTCTACCAACCCTCAACCACTACCGCGGCGGCTTGACAACTTCATTGAGAATCTCCTTGGCTTGGCTGGGGTCGGCTGAGCACCTCGATGCCCGGCAGCGTCTTGCCCTCCAGGTATTCCAGCGATGCGCCGCCGCCGGTCGATATGTGCGAGAAGTCGCCCTCCGGGATGCCGAGCGCGCGCACCGCGGCCGCGGAGTCACCGCCGCCCACCACGCTGAAGGCGCCCTTGGCGGTCGCCGCGACAATGGCCTCGGCGACCCCCTTGGTGCCGGCGGCGAAGGCCGGGAATTCGAACACGCCCATCGGGCCGTTCCAGAAGACGGTCTCGGCGTTGGACAGCAGTGTGGTGAACCGCCTGACCGACTCCGGCCCGATATCCAGGCCCATCTTGTCCTGCGGAATGCGGTCCGCGGCCACTATTTCCGGCGGCGAATCTGCGGCGAACTTCTCTGCGACCACGATGTCCACCGGAAGGTGAAGCACATCGGCGTAGGTCTCACACAACCTGCGACAGGTATCCACCATGTCGACCTCGAGTAGCGATGTGCCGACCGAAAGACCATACGCGGCAAGGAAAGTGAAGCACATGCCGCCGCCGATCACGATGCTGTCGGCCTTGGTGGCCAGCGACTCGATGACGCCGAGCTTGTCGGACACCTTCGACCCCCCGAGCACCACCGCGTAGGGGCGCCTGGTCGAGCTGGTCAACTGCTCCAATACCCGTATCTCCTCGGCCACCAGCGTGCCGGCGTAGTGCGGCAGCAGGGTGGCGACATCGTAGACGGAGGCCTGCTTGCGGTGCACCACCCCGAAGCCGTCGGAGACGAAAGCGCCTGTCGGGCCGACTAATTCGGCCAGCTGCCTGGCCAGGGCCAGCCGCTCACCGTCGTCCTTGCTGGTTTCCCGCGGGTCGAAGCGGATGTTCTCCAGCAGCAGGATGTCGCCGTCGGTCAGTCCCTCGGCGCGGGCCAAAGCGTCGCCCCCGACGGGGGAACGATCCGGGCCGCCGGCCAGCTGCACGTGCCGGCCGAGCTGCTCGCCGAGCGCCGCGGCTACCGGCGCCAGCGACAGCTTCGGGTCGGCCCCGGTTTTGGGACGGCCCAGATGCGCGGTGACCACGACCTTGGCGCCGGCCTCGAGAAGCGCCTTCAACGTCGGCACCGACGCGGTGATGCGGCCCGCGTCGGTGATGGTGCCGTTGTCGAGGGGGACGTTCAGGTCGGAGCGCACCAGCACGCCGCGACCCGAAACCCCCGCGGCCAGAAGGTCTTCCAGAGTTGGGATGCTCACGGTTAGAGCGACTTGCCAACCAGCGCGACGAGGTCGACGAGGCGGTTGGAGTAGCCCCATTCGTTGTCGTACCAGGACACCACTTTGGCCTGGTTGTCGATGACCTTGGTCAGCCCGGAGTCAAAGATCGAGCTGTGCGGGTCGGTGACGATGTCACTGGACACGATGGGGGCGTCGTAATACTTCAAGATGCCCTTCAGGCGGCCCTCGGCGGCGGCCTTGAACGCCGCGTTGATGTCCTGGGCGCTGGCGGCTCTCGACAACTCGGCGGTCAGGTCGGTCACCGAACCGGTAGGAATCGGCACCCGCAGCGCATACCCGTCCAGCTTGCCCTTGAGATTGGGCATCACCAGCCCGATCGCCTTGGCCGCCCCGGTCGAGGTCGGGACGATGTTCAGCGCGGCCGCCCGCGCCCGGCGCAGGTCCTTGTGGGGCCCGTCCTGCAGGTTCTGGTCCTGGGTGTACGCGTGGACGGTGGTCATCAGCCCCTTGACGATGCCGAACTCGTCGTCGAGCACCTTGGCCAGCGGAGCCAGGCAGTTCGTGGTGCACGACGCGTTGGAGATGATGTTCTGGCTGCCGTCGTACTTGTCGTCATTGACCCCCAGCACGATTGTGATGTCCTCGCCGCTGGCCGGCGCGGAAATGATCACCTTCTTGGCCCCCGCGTCCAGGTGGCCCTTGGCCTTGGCCGCGTCGGTGAACAGGCCCGTGGATTCGACGACGACGTCAACACCGAGGTCCCCCCATGGCAATGCCGCCGGGCCCTCCCGCACCTCGAGCGCCTTGATCTTGTGGTTGCCCACGACGATGGTGTCCTCGCCCTCCAGGCTGACGTCGTAGGGCAGCCGGCCCAGGATGGAATCGAACCGCAGCAGATGCGCCAGCGTGGCGTTGTCGGTGATGTCGTTGACGGCGACCACCTCGATGTCCGCGCCGCCCTGCTCCTGCTGAGCCAGCAAGGCCCGGTAGAAGTTGCGTCCGATTCGACCGAAGCCGTTGATGCCTACTCGGACCGTCACTTGATCTCTCCCTGTCTTCTGATGTCTTCCTGAGTCCGCTGATTACGCGCTCGCCGTCAGCCTAGATCAGCAACATGCGTCCCCGCCCGCCGGTAAGAGTGCTGGAGCGGCGCCGCGGCGAAAAAGCGTCGGCACCGTTTCTTGCCGGGTGCACACACCTGCGGTCACCGAAGCATGTCTCCTTTGTATCGGTTCTATAAGCGCCGGAATCGTCGCGTGTCCAATAGCAGTAACGCGCCATACATTCGACACGGCTGCGGTACGGCTATGCGGTTCTGGTGCCGCATTTGATCGCGAATGCTAAAGGAGTCGACGTTGATGACGGTCTTTGATCGGTTCAACATCACGGTTGGTGCCATCGCTGGGCTGTGCGGGGCCGCTATGGCCTTGAGCCCGGATGTGGCCGCCACCCCGCTGAAAACCGGCGGCTATGCGTGCATCCAGGGCCAGTCGGGTGAAGTTGGCGCGCCGGCGGCCGGCGGACCATTAGCCGGAGGTCCGGTGGCCGGAGGTCCGGTGGCCGGAGGAGCGGGCGCCGC
>NZ_JAOPWB010000150.1 GCF_025965855.1 Mycobacterium sp.
GGACTCGTCGGTGCGCTGACGAAATCGGGAGTCGATCGCCGCGCAGTCCTACGCGAAGTGTGGGGCGAGCTCCCAATTGATATCTCCGCTCGCCGACACCGCCTCCTGGACGGCTTTCGATCGACAAAAGCTTCCGCGACCGAACGAAGTGGGTGGAGTGTGGGACGTACTCCTCGGCCACCGTCTTGGCGCGCCGCCGCTGATACCGAGACGCCCGCGGCCAACCAAGCCGAGTTCGACGCGCTTTCGCACAGGATGCACGGCGTGTCCGGATGTCTGGAATGTAGGCGGTTGAGCGAACTGCAACTTTGACCGGGGGTTACCCGCTGCCGAACGATTCGGTATCGGGCCCGTCGCGGACCCGGCGCGCGAAAGAACCCACACAGCCGGAATCACACTGCACATCGTGCGCACCGATATGGAGACAATCGAAGTGAGTTCTGGCAACATCGTCGAATTTGGAACGGGTAAGAAGTCAACAGAAGCCATTATCGATGCAGCATTGGCCGAACTGGTCGACGGCGAGACGAGGTGGGCTAACGTCACGCTGGCCGGACGCGCTGCGCTGCTGAAGCAAGTCCTGACTCTGATGACCACTCATGCCGACGAGTGGGTCGCGACCGCCGCGGCAATCAAGGGACTCGATGCGAAATCGCCTCTCATGGGCGAAGAGTGGACGTCCGGACCCTACCCAATTGTGTCTGCGTGCGCCGCATTGTCCGCAACGCTTGAGAAGCTCGCAATCGGGCAGAGCCCCCTGGCAGACGTCCATTTCGGTACCGCGTCCGGTAACCGCACGACCGTCGAAGTGTTACCGCTGGACTTCTTCGACAAATTGCTGCTCAACGGGTTCAGCGCACAGGTGTGGCTGAAGCCTGGAATCGACCAAGTGGCCGCAAAGCGCAATGCCGGTCTCGCACAGCTTGACCCACGCCGCACGCACGGTATCGGCGTGGTACTCGGTGCGGGCAATATCACCTCGATCGCACCGCTCGACGGTTTGTACGAGCTGTTCGCACACAACCGCGTCGTCGCGCTCAAACTTAATCCGATTATGAATCCCATGCTCGGCGTCATGACGACTGTCCTGGCACCGCTGATCGATGCTGGGGCACTGCGACTCTTGACCGGCGCAGCAGACGTGGGTACCTATCTGGTACAGCACAACCTGGTCGATCACGTCCACGTGACCGGAAGTTCGGCGACGCACGACGCCATCGTATTCGGCAGTGGCGAAAAAGGCGCTCAACGCAAGAAGAACAACGAACCGATCCTCAGTAAGAAAATAACCAGTGAGCTCGGTGGTGTGTCGCCGACAATCGTCCTGCCCGGCGAGTGGACCACCGCGGACATGAAGTTTCAGGCGGAACACATTGCTACGCAGCGGCTTCATAACGGCGGCTACAATTGCGTTGCCGCCCAGGTGGTGGTCCTTTCGTCCAACTGGACGCAACGCGACGAGTTCATCGCTGCGTTGCGTTCGGCATTGGATTCGGCTCCAGCACGTATGCCGTACTACCCCGGCAGCGACGTGCGAATTGCCGGCGCTGTCGCGTCGTACCCGCATGCCGAACGCGTCGGCGATGCCGGGGGGCGGCTGCTGGTCACCAATCTGACTCCCGAGCAATACGAGCCAATGCTGCAAACCGAGTACTTCGCGCCCGTGTTAGGTATCATCGAGCTTCCCTGCGATGGTGCTGAATTTGCTTCCTGTGCAGCACGACTCGTCAACGACGACTTCGCCGGTACACTTGGCGTCAACATCATCGCGCAGCCCAAGACAATCAAGTCGATGGGTACAGCATTCGATCGGTTCGTCGAAAGTCTGCGCTACGGCACTGTGGCGATCAATGCGTGGACGGGCGTTGCCTACCTGACCGCAACCGCAACTTGGGGAGCGTTCCCAGGGCATAAACTCACGGATGTGCAAAGCGGGATCGGTGTCGTGCACAACGCACTGTTAATCAGCGACACAGAGCGGACCGTCGTCCGTGGGCCGTTTCGGCCGTCGCCGCGCTCACTGATGAACGGGGAGATGTCGATCGCTCCGAAGCCGCCTTGGTTCGTGACCAATCGCACTGCCGCGATGACTGGGCGACTCCTTACTCTGTTCACCGCGGCGCCGAGCTGGCGTAAACTTCCAGCGCTGTTTGCGTCCGCCCTTCGAGGATAAGGCTTGGATGGGATGGGATGGGATGGGGCGACGCGAGGTAACGGCTCCCGACCCCCGAAATTGAGAAACCACAACCCTAGGATCGCGGGACTGGGGTTTGTGAGAGCGGTTCATCGGTGGGTTTGGTCGATTCCGTGACACCTTGGCGATGCACGCCGCGATCTTCCACACGATCGCCGTCGGGCCATCAGCGACCTTGAGCTGTCCTCCGACTTAATAGCAGATGCTCTCCTATGTTCAAGCAACGATTTCGGCGGTTGGTCTGCTGGCCGGGTGTAACGCGTGGAAGATTTCGCGGGCGATGTAGCGCTTGAGGCATCGCATGATCTCGTTTTTGGTTTTGCCTTCGGCCAGGCGGCGGGCGATGTAGTCGCGGGTGCGCCGCTCGTGCCGATTAGGCCGCGACACCTCGATCACCGTGACCGCATGCGCCTGCAAATAGCGCTGCAGGCCAGCGTCGTAGGAGCCGGTGCCTTCCAGGCCGGCTTTGTCCACGACGCCAAACGAGCCCATCCACGACAGCAGATGCCGGTAGTCGGCTCGGCTAGCAGCAAACTCGGCGCCCGCGCCTCGACCCGCCACGACCCACACATCCGATCCACCAGCGCCCGCGACCGCTCGCACCGCGGGGGATCCCAATGATCGTGAAGCCGAGTGTCGAACATACGTTCGAGCATAGCAACACGCGGTGACAAGCCAGCCGCTGGCTAGCCGCCCCGGGATGCGATCATCGCCGAGCGATTGACCTTGGTAGCCGCGGTGCGGGGGATCGCGTCGACGAACTCGACGGTCTTGGGTGCCTTGTAGTGGGCGAGCCGGTTTTTCGCGTACTCGATCACGTGGTGTTCAGTCAGGTCTGCATGGTCCGCGGGCTGGACCACCGCATGCACGCGGCGCCCCCACCGTGGGTCGGCCAGCCCGATGACGACGACGTCGGCGATGCCGGGGTGACCGGCCAGCGCCGACTCCACCTCCGCCGGAAAGACATTGGCGCCGCCGGTGATGATCATGTCGACGCGGCGGTCGACGATGTAGAGGTAGCCGTCGTCGTCGAGATACCCGATGTCGCCGGCGGAAACGAAGCCGTCCTCGGTCGACGGCAGGGGCGGCGCCCCGCCCAGGTAGCGGGATCCCGCGCTCATCGGTGCGCGCAGGTAGATCTCGCCGTGTTCACCGGGGCCCAGCGGTTTCCCTCCGGCGTCGAGAATCCGGATCTCGGTGTCCCGGAAGCCGCGGCCGACACTGCCCGGATGGGCGAGCCACTCGTCGCCGCGCAACGCGGTGAGTCCCAGGTTCTCGGTCATGCCGTACGCCGTCACGATCTGCTCCGGGCTCAGCAGCTCGAACCAGGTGTGCATGAGCGACGGCGGCATCACCGCGGCGCCCTGCAGGATGAAGACGACGCTGGACAGGTCGCGCTGCCGGACGTCGCGCCGGGCCGCGATCCGCGCCAGCATCGTGGGTGTGGCCGTGAAGTTGGTGATCCGAAAGCGTTCGATCACGTCCAAAACGAGTGCCGCGTCGAACTTTTCGAGCAACACCAGATGGTCACCGGCCAACAGGAAGAAGAAGCTGGCGAAGCCGTTGGTGTGATACATCGGCGCGGGCACCATGATCGTCTGGGGTTGGGCCACCGGTGTCCAGTTCGACAGGAATGGCTCGCCGTGCTGCGGCGTCCAGAGTGACGGCGCCAGGCTGAGGATCACTTTCGGCACGCCGGTCGAGCCGCTGCTGCAGATGCCGTTGGCGCTGGGGGAAACGGCTGCGGGCAGCGGGCTTTCGGACTCGCCGGCCGAGCGCGCATCCAACTCCCACCGGGTTTTCTCGTCGACGACCACGGCGGGGTCGATCACCTCGCGCACCCGGTCCCGCTCCCATTCGGGCAGATCCCAATGCATGGGAACGGGAACAGCACCGATCTTCCAGCACCCCAGCGCCGCGAGCATCAGATGCTGTGAGTTCGGGATCGCAAGTGCGACAAGGGAGCCCACACCAGCTCCATTGGCCGCCAGCGCCCGTCCCCACTGGTTGGCGCGGGCCTCGAGTTCACCGAAGGTCAGCGTGCTCGCAGTGCCGTCGAGCGCGACGACCGTCACGGCCTTCTCGTCGCGGCGTTCTTCGGCGAGCTGCTGGAGTTTGGTCCCGAACGGGATGCCTTCCTCCAGCGGGTTAGGGTTCGCCTCAGACGCGAGGGGTTGGGTATTCACGCCGGTACCGGCCCGCTGAACAGCGTCTCGAGGTGGCCGTCGCGGACGTCGGGTATCAGGCGCAGCGCGAGCGCCTCGGCGCTCAGCGGCAACCGGATCAGCGGTTGGGTGTGCCGGTCAAGCACGCTGACGTCGGACTCGTCGCAGAAGCCGAGTGCGCCGAGCAGTTGGTGCGAGGTCCGCATCACCTGCCGTGCGGTGTCGGCGGCCTTGTACCGCAGAACGAGCGCGTCGGCCGAATGTACCTGCGCCGGTAGCGTTTCCGGCCGGCAGATGGTGTACTTCGCTAGTTCGTGAAGGCCGCGCACCCCGACGGCGGCATCCGCGACCGCGAACCTGACGGCTTGGAAGTCGGCCAGCGGCTTGCCGAACTGGACGCGGGCGCGCACGTGTTGGGTGACAATGTGCAGCGATTGCTGCAGAGCTCCCAGAATCCGCCATGATCCCAGCACGAGATGAAGGTTAACGTCGCCAGCCGGGACGGTTCCGTCGGGTGCGCTCAAAGTGGCCGGCACCAGAAACGGCCCCAGTTTGGCGTTCGTCCGCGACCCCGGCCGCGGGTGGTACCGCGTGCCGTCCAGGTCGGCGGCGATCCAACCACCGGGCAGGTCGCCGTGGTCGATGCGCGGCGCCTCGGGATTGACCAGGGTCAGTCGGGCGCCGTCTATCGCCAGCAGCTCTTCCACGACGGGGTACGGCAGCGCGTTCGCGCCGGCGGCCTGGCAGAGCACCGCTGATGCAAGCAAGTCGTCGGGCGCCGACCGGACGTCGAGCTCGAACGCGCCGAGGTCGCTCAGGGCGGTGCGTGCCGCGTCGCGTACGCCGTCGTCGGTCTCGGCGCGCAGCGCCGCCGGTGGGCCGCCCAGCCGGGTGAGCCGCTTCGCGGCGACGGCGGCGAAGTCGCCGATATCTTGTGGCAGTTCGGTTTTCACCGGTGCTCTCCCAGAACGTCGCGTGCCACCAGCATTCGCTGCACCTCGATGGTGCCCGATGCCACGGTGGCGGCCTGTGCGTAGCGCCAGTGGTCTTCGATCGCCCCGTGCAGGGGCGCCGACGCGCCGCTGTCCAGCGCGCAAGGGCCCAGCGCGTCGAAAAGCAGCTCGGCGATCTGCTGATCGCACGTGGTGGTGGCGATGCGGGCGGCGCTGGCCGCCGCGCCCGCCGACGGGTCGTCCTGCAGCGAGATGGCGCGATACGCCAGCAGCCTGGCCACCCGCAGGTCGACCAGCGCCCGGGCCCAGCGGACGCGAATCGATTCGGGCAGCTCGTCCCAGCCCTCGCCGAGTTGGTTGCGCATCCGGTCGAGCAGCGATTCGCACCGCGCGTAGCGCGCGATGCCGACCCGCTCGAACGCCAGCGCCTCGCGCATCACCCGCCAGCCATCGCCGGGCTCGCCGAGAACGTCGCCGGGGAAGGCCGGCACGTCGTCGAGGAACATCTCGTTGAGGTGATGCGGTCCCAGCATCGACGGGATGGGCCGGACGGTGAAACCGGGCCGGTCCATGGGGATCAGAAAGAGGGTGAGCCGCTTGGCCTTCGGGGCATCGGGATCGGTGCAGGCCGCCAGCACGCACCAGGAGGCCATCTGCGCGTACGACGTCCACACCTTCTGGCCGGTGATGCGCCACCCGTCACCGTCCGGCACGGCGCGGGTGCGCAGCGAAACGAGGTCGGTTCCGGCCTCCGGCTCGGAAAAGCCTTGGCACCAGATGACATCGCCGGACGCGATGGCCGACAGGTGCATGGCCTTCTGTTCGGCCGTGCCGTAGCGCATCAGCGCCGGGCCGACCCAGTTGATCCCCATGTACTGCGGCCCGCGGGGCTCGTGCTGGGCCCACATCTCCTCGCGCAGCACCGTCTGCTGCCAGACCGAACCACCGCCGCCGCCATGCTCTTTCGGCCACGCCAGCGCCAGCAGCCCCTCGGTGGCCAACAGCTTGCAGAACGTCTCGGTGGTGGCCAGGTCGCGCGGATCGTCCGTGCAGGCGCCGAGGAAGCCGGCGGGGATGTGGTTGGCGATCAACTCCCGCAAATGATCTCGGAGTTGTCCGGCGTCCTCGCCCAGGTCGTAATCCATCCCCGTCATCCCTTCGGCAGCCCGAGCAGCCGCTCGGCGATGATGTTGCGCTGCACCTCCGACGTTCCGCCGTAGATGGTGGCGGCCAGCGCGTCCTGGCGTTCGAACAGCAGATCCGGATCGCTAACCCAGTCCTGCCCCTTGGCGACGGTGGCCAGTTCCCAAACCCGTTGCAACGTAACCGATCCGAGCAGCTTCAGGATGACGGCTTCGGGGCTCGGCCGTCCCGCCAGCTCATTGCCCAGCGCCCGGTATCCGGTGGCACGCAGCGCCTCGGCATCGGCGAGGAGCGAGCCCAGCTCGGCGCAGATGTCGTCGGTCGGACGCGCCGCGCGGACCGCGTCGAGTCCGCGCTTGATCTCGACCCAGTTCATGATCCAGATCATCTGGCGTTCATGGTGCAGCGACGACAACGCGACGTTCCAGCCGCCATGCAGTGGCCCGAGCAGGTTTTCCGCCGGCACCTCGACGTCGTCGAGGAAGACCTCGCAGAACGTCTCGTCGGAGACCGACGCCATGCGGATGGGCTCGACCCTCACCCCGGGCGAATGCAGGTCCAGGATCAGGCACGAAATACCACGGTGTTTCGGCGCTTCCGGATCGGTGCGGGCATACAGGGTGCACCAGCGGGACTCGTGGGCCTGGGTGGTCCAGATCTTGTGGCCGTTGACCCGGAAAGCGTCTCCATCAGGGCCACAGCGCTCGGCCCGGGTGCGCAGCCCGGCGAAATCGGACCCGGCTTCCGGCTCGGACATGCCCAGCGCCCACCACTCGTCGCCGCGCAGCAGGGGAACCAGCAGCCGGTCGATCTGGGCGGGCGTGCCGAACTGACGGATGCCGGGCGCGGCGACGCCGGGACCCTGAATGTTGGGCAGCTTGGGCGCGGACCGCAGCGCGGCCTCGATCCGGACCTCCATTGCGTCGCGCAAGCCCAGCGACCGGCCGCCATGCTCGCGGGGCCAGGTCGGTTGTATCCATCCGGCCTCGAAGGCGGCCCGCTGGTAGTCACGCCGAAGCGGCAGGTCCCAGCGGTACTCGCGGTACTTCTCGTAGTAGTCCGTCGGCAGGAATTCCGTCAGCCACGCGCGGAATTCCTCGATGACCGCCGTCATCCCGCGCCTCCCGCGAACCGGCGGCCCACCTCGTGGTAGAGCGCGCGACTGTCGCCCAGCATCGCCGCGCCCTGCCAGGCGTGCCGGACGTAGAGGTGGATGTCGTGCTCCCAGGTCTGCCCGAGGGCGCCGTGCACCTGTACCGCGGTGCGAGCGCAATTGACCGCGGCGTCGCCGGCCGCAGCCTTGGCCAGCGCGGCGGCGGTCCAGGCATCGCCGGTGCCCGGATCGGCAAGCCGGGCCGCGGCCGCGTAGGTGAGGCTGCGCGCCCGTTCCACGCTGACGTGGTTGTCGGCCAGCGCGTGTTTGATCCCCTGGAAGGCGCCGATCGGGGTGCCGAACTGCCGGCGTGCCTTCGCGTGTTCGACCGCGCGGTGCAGGGCGGCGCTCGCCACGCCGACCAGGTCGGCGGCGGCGGCCACCAGCGGCACCGTCAACGCCGCTTCGAGCTGGACGGGCGCGGCCGCCAACGGCTCGGCGTCGATCTCGACGTCGGCGACCGGTTGCGCGGGGTCGGTCGACTCGCCCGTCAGGACGGTCACCCCGCTCGCACTGTCGCAGCGCGCGACCGCCACCACTGTGCCATTGGGGTCGGTGCCGCCCCGCGCCAGCGTGACGATCAGCTCGGCGCGCGACAGGTTGGGGACCGCGACAGCCCGCCCGCGCAGGCGTCCCTGCCGCAGCGTCATCGGTGCGCCGGGCAGCCGAGACCCTCGGGAGTGGACCGCCAGGGTGGCGACGGCACCGCCGGCGATGTCGGCGAGCACCGGGTCGAGGCCGCTCGCCCGCAAGGCGCCCGCGGCCAGCCCGACGCTGCTGAGCAACGGGATCGGCGCGAGGGCGGCGCCGCATTCCTCGAGCACCACCGCCAGCTCGACGGGTCCGTAGTCACCGGAGTCGGGCGCCGCGAGTTCCGTCCAGCCGAGGTCGACGACCGTCTTCCACAGTGCGCGCCAGCGTTCGGGATCGGTCATCGCCTGGCGGGCGGCGTCGGGGGGACACTCGGTGCGCAGGATGCCGCGCACGGTGTCGCGCAGCGACAGCTGCTCCGAAGTCAGTCCGACATCCATAAGACCCCTAACATAATAAAAATAGTAAACTAGCGCCGCTGTTGCAATCGGCGCGAGCTTAGGTGGGCGAATGGTCGAGTGGTATCTGTTCCTGCCGCAGGTGCGGTTGTCGGCGGCCGACATCGCGGAGCGGGCCCGCCACGCCGAGGCCGGCGGTTTCGACGGAATGGCGTTCATCGATCACCTCGAGGCGCCGGGGCTGCCCGGCGAAAACATCTGGGAGGCAATGGGCATCGCCACCTGGGTCGCGGCCAAGACCGAGCGGCTACGGATCGGTCATCTGGTGTTGTGCGACGCCTTCCGGCATCCTGCAGTGCTCGCCAAACAGGCCGTCACGCTCTCGGACGCGTCGAACGGCAGATTCGAGCTCGGCCTCGGCACGGGCTCCTGGCCCTCGGAGTTCACCAGATTCGATGTGGGTCAGCAGGATCCGAAAGCCAGGGTCGAACAACTCGGGCGCCACGTCGAGCTGATCAGGCAGTACTGGGGCGACGGGACAGTGGAGGCTGCGCAGGCCCCGCGCAGGTCCCATCCGATACCGCTGGTCCTGGGTGGCACCGGGCCCCGGATGATGGAACTCGTTCGTAAATACGCGGATTGGTGGAATCTGCCGGCCAACCACATCGACAGGCTGCCCAAGCTGGCCCCCGAGGCCGGGTCGGCCCGGGTGTCGATCCAGCAGATGGTGGGATTTGTCCGGGCCGGCAGCGACCCGAACAGCGTGCGCGAAGTGAGCACCCGGCGGTTCGGCAACCTGGGGTCGGGACTGGTGTGCGGGGACGCCGACGAGTTGGTCGGACACTTCACCGGCCTGGCCGACCAGGGTGTCGAGCGGTTCTACGTCTGGTTCGCCGATTTCGCCGTGCCGGACTCCCTGCACGAGTTCGGCGAAACGGTGATCAAGGCGTTCGCTCGCGGCGGCGACGGGCTTCCGTAGGCACAACCGGCGGCCTGGCGAACGGACCGCGCTGCACGGCGCTGAGCCGGATCTCCGGCAGGTCGACCGACGGGTCGACGGTGTCCAGCCAGGCGACCGCCTCGGCGACGTCGGACACCTGAATCGCGTACATCTCGAAGGGAACGTCCTGCAGCATCTCGGTTTCCACCGGGCCGGGTGTGACGATGTGCACGGCGATCCCGTCACGATCGACTTCGAGCGCCAGGGCGCGGGCGAATGCGTTCATGCCGGCTTTCGACGCGGAGTAGGCGGTCCGGGCCATCATCGGCTCGTGCGCCGCCGACGACGAGACGAACACGAACCGTGAGCCCGCACGCATCCGCGGCAGTGCTGCGGCCGTCACCACGAAGCACGAATCCAGGTTGGCCGACATGATGGTCCGCCACTGGTCGAATGTCTGCTTGCGCGCGTAGGTTCCCCCCAGCGTGCCGGCCGCATGAACGACGAGGTCAATCCGCTCCAAAGTGCTTATCGCAGAGGCGAACCCATCCGGATCGGACGCGTCGGCCACGAGATGGCGCGCGCCGATCTCCTGGGCGGCCGCCCGCAGCGGAGCCTCGCGACGCGCCGCGAGCACCACGTCGTAACCCAACTCGCTCAGCTTGCGGCCGCATCCCTTTCCGATCCCGCCGCTGCCGCCGGTGACCAGTGCGGTTCGCATCGACGTCAAGCGCGTCAAGGGCGCCGGACGTCCCGCGGGCGAGACAATGCCTGCGGCGACAGCGCATAGATGCGTTGATCGGGCCGACCCGACAGCACATAGGTCTGCGTGTCGGCGAGGTGGCGACCCGCGATGCGGCGGGCCCGGTCGACGTCACCCTCGGCGATGGTCTCGGCGAGCTTGACGTGGGTGCCGAGCACCGCGCGGCGCTGAGCCAACGACGGGTAGGTCCCGCGCGCCGCGCTCTCGTCCGCCCACTGCTGTTCGTGGCTGGTCCACAGCGTCTCCAGGCTGCCGACGACCGCGATGATGGTGTGGTTTCCGCAGCCGCGGACCACGAGATCGTGGAATTGGCGGCCGATTTCGGTGAAGAGCCGACCGTCGTCGAGATGCTCGGCCATCGAGTCGTTGACCAGCTTGAGTTCCGGCACCAGGGTGTCCGCCCGGTCGGGCCGCTGGGCCGCCAGCGCGGCGCACGCGGGCTCGAGTTCCCGCAACGCCGTGCCCAGGTCGGCGACTTCGACGGACTCGCTCTGCAACAGCAGGCCGAGCATGTAGGCCGCGCTGGTCTTCGCGGGCGCGTGCACCACGGCGCCGCCGCGGTTGCCCCGCCGGACCGAGACCAGCCCCTCGGTTTCCAGGATGCGCAGCGCCTCGCGCAGGGAGACCAGACTGACGTTGAACTGTTCGACGAGCACCTCCTGGCGGGGCAGGAGGTCGCCGTCGGCGAGTTCGCCGTCGATGATCTGGCGGCGCAACTCGTCGGCTACGATTTCGGCGATCCTCGGCGCCGACAATCGGCGACGGGCGTCTTGGCCAATTCCCAGGGCAGTCATCCATCCTCGCGTGCTCGACTGGCTTAGCTATTTTAGCAGTAATGGTATAAATAGCCGCGTGAGGCGCGCGCCCGACAGCCGGCCGACCCCGCTCGACGAATTGCGTGTCGTCGAGATCAGCGACCGGATAGCCGGCAGCTACTGCGGCAAGCTGCTGGTCGATGTCGGCGCCCAGGTGCGCAAAATCGAACCGCCACAAGGGGATTGGCTGCGGCGGTACTCCGCCAGCTGTTCGCCGGTTCCGGAGGGCGAGAACTCACCCTTCTTCAGCTACCTCAATGCCGGCAAGCGCAGCCTGACCGTCGCCGAAGGCGCTGACGATTTGGCGCGATATCGCGCCGAACTGGCGGCCGCCGACGTCATGGTCGTCACCGCCGGCCGGTCGCGGGCCGCGGCGCTGGGCATCGATCCGCAGCGCCTGCTGGCCGACTCCCCACGCGCGATCATCGTCACGATCTCCGACTTCGGTTGGAGCGGACCGTACGCCGACCGCGCCGCGAGCGAGTTCACCTTGCAAGCGTGGGCCGGCTCGCCCGGCTTTCGAGGCGATCCCGCCGGGCCTCCCATCGCGATCGGCGGCGACCTGGGGGAGTACATGGGCGGCGTCTACGCCGCGTTCGGCGCGCTGGCCGTGCGCCGTCGCGTCGAGCGCGGCGGCCCCGGCGAGCACCTCGACCTGTCGATGCTCGAGGCGATGACCGCGATGCAGAGCAGCGAATGGCTGCATTCGCAGCTGCTGCGCGTTCCGCCGGTCCGCCGGACCCTGGAGGTGCCCTCCATCGAACCGGCCAAGGACGGCTACGTCGGCATCACCATGGTCACCGGACAGCAATGGCTCGACTTCGTCGCGATGGTCGAGTGCCCGCAGCTGGAGGAGATCGAACAGCTGCGTTTCCAGATCGGCCGATGGGCATACCGCGACCTGATCCGCGAACAGATCGGCCCATGGCTGGCCGAACGGACCGTGGCGGAGATCGTCGAACTCGGGCAGCTGTTCCGGCTGCCGATCGCGGCGCTGGGCAATGGCTCCACGATCCGCGATATGGAGTACGCGCGGCAGCGCAAGGTGTTCACCCGCAACCCCGCCGGCTTTCACCAGCCTCGCCCGCCGTGGCTGATGTCGGCGTGCGCGCCCGCGCCGCTGCGCGCCACCCCCGCGCCCGGTGAGGCCAACGACGAACCAGCCTGGGAGAGACTCGAATCCGAGTCGGTCCCGGCGCCGCGGGGGCTTCCTCTCGAGGGCGTGCGCATCGTCGACCTGACCGCATTCTGGGCCGGTCCGGCGGCGACTCACCTGCTGGCCGCGTTCGGCGCCGACGTCATCAAGGTGGAGTCGATACAGCGACCCGACGGCATTCGATACTCGGGCGGGATGCGCACCGACGTGGACGACTGGTGGGAGTACGGCTGGGTATTCCACGCGATGAACACCAATAAGCGTTCGGTCACACTGGATTTGGGCTCGAGTGAAGGACGCGGGGCGTTGCTTACGTTGGCGGCCGGCGCCGACATCGTGATCGAGAACTTCTCACCGCGGGTGATGGAACAGTTCGGCCTCACCGCCGACGTGCTGCTCGAGGTCAACCCGAAACTGGTGGTCACCCGGATGCCGGCGTTCGGGCTGGACGGCCCGTGGCGCGAACGGGTCGGATTCGCCCCGACCATGGAGCAGATCGCCGGCCTGGCCTGGGTGACCGGGCTGCCGGAGGCTCCGCCGGTGACGCCGCGCGGAGCCTGCGATCCGCTGGCCGGCGTGCACGCCGCATTCGTCGTGCTGGCCGCGCTGGACTTCGCCGAACGCACCGGGTCGGGCCAGCTGCTCGAGCTGCCGATGCTGGAAACGGTGCTCAACGCCACCGCGATCCAGGCGATCGAAGCCGAGGTCTTCGGGGTGACGCTGGGCCGGCGCGGCAACCGCGGTCACGGCGAGTCGATCCAGAATCTCTACCGGTGCGCCGGTGACGACGACTGGATCGCGGTCACCGTGCGCGACGACCGGCAGTGGCGGGCCCTGGTCGACGTGATGGATCGGCCGGCCTGGTGCGACGGGGGCCTGGCGACCGCCGCCGCGCGGCGGCAGCGGGCCGACGACATCGATCGCCGGCTGCGGGATTGGTTCGCCGCGCAGCCACTGGAATCGGCGGTGGAGCGCCTGGCCGGCGCGGGGATTCCCGCCGCGCCCGTGGTGTCACCGTCATTGGTGACCGAGAACCCGCAACTGCGCGCCCGGGGTTTCTTCGAGGCCCTGCAGCACCCCAGCACCGGCACGGGCCTGTATCCCTGCCCGCCGTTCGCGAAGCTGGCCGGACAGGATAAGTGGCTGCTTCACCCGCCGCCCAGGCTGGGCGAGCACAATGGAGAGGTATTGCGCGATCGGTGCGGACTGACCGAAGAAGAGCTGGCCGACCTGGCAAGCAACGGAGTGATCGGGACCCGTCCGGCGGGCCTCAAAAAATGAGGATCGAGGAGGACGCCTGATGCGTGTGACGGTCGACGAGAACCTGTGTGAGGCCAACGGCTTCTGCGAATCGCTCGCCCCGGAGGTGTTCGAACTGGGCGACGCCGACGTGGTGCAGATCGCGGACGGCCCCGTGCCGCCGCGGCTGGAGATCGACGTACGCGCTGCGGTGGACCAGTGTCCCAAGGCCGCGTTGCGGCTGATCGACTGACCGGTTCTAGAGTGCGTGCATGCCGTCTCGAGACATGGCGAGGTATGCCGCGATGCGGCCCTACTTCGAGGTCGTCGCCGAGGCCCTGACGGGGTTGGTCGACGGGACCGATTTTTTCGACATGCACGCCGAGGATGCGGTGGTCGAGTTCGTCATCACCGTCCCGGATTACCCGCGCCGGATCGTCGGGCGCGAGGCGCTGGCCGAGCTGTACTCCGACTACGGGGAGTCGATCGTCCAGAGCGGCAGCAGCGAGGTGTACCGCTATTACGATCCCGAGAAGTCGGTGGTGATTCTCGAGTACACGATGCACGGCACGGTGGTGCGCACGGGAGCGCCGTACGTCAACCGATTCGTCTCGGTGATCACGGTCAGGGACCGCAAGATCGTGCACTGGCGCGACTACCTGGACCCGCTGGCGGTGTTCGCCGCATTGGGCGACGGGCCGGTGCCCGACTGACTTATCGCCGCTCGGTCAGCGAAATCGTCATCTCGTCATAGATCGACATGTTCGTGAGCAGATTCGGATAAGCCACCTTGGCCGGACCGAGGGCGATGTCGTCGCACCGCAGCAGCAGTTCGTCGAAGACCGCGCGCAGTTCCGCGCGCGCCAGCATGGCGCCCAGGCAGTGATGCGGTCCGCCCCCTCCGAAAGCCACCTGCGGGTTGGGCTGACGCCCGATGTCGAAGGTGAACGGCGAGGAGAACACCTCCTCGTCGCGGTTGGCCGAGCGCAGCATGGACACCACCCGCTCGCCCTTCGCGATGTGCTGGCCGTCCATCTCGACGTCGACCTTCGCGGTGCGCGTCCAGTACGCGACCGGTGATGCCCAACGCAATACCTCCTCGACGGCGCTCGGCCGCACATCCTCCTGCGCGCGGTACCGCTGGATCTGCTCCGGGTTCTCGACGAACGCCTGCAGCCCGATGGCCAACGCGTTCTTGGTCGTGTCGCTGCCGGCAAACGCCAGCACGAAGAAAAAGAACTCGAGTTCGTTGGCGGGCAGGCTGAATTGCTCACCGTCTTCGCCGGTGATCACCGCGGTCGCCAGCGTGCTCCAGATGTCATCGGCGGGGTTGCGCCGCTTGTCCGCGGTGAGCTCCATCGCGTACCCGAAGATGGTGGCGTAGAGATGGGTATAGTCCTGCCACCTCGGCCGCGCCTGCGGCGAGTTGGCCTTCAGGATGCGGTCCAGGCAATCGAAGATTCGGGGCCGGTCGGATTCCGGTATGCCGATGATGTCGCCGATGACCGTCATCGGCAGCGCGTCGGCGACGTCCTCGATCCAGTCGCCGCCTCCCTCGGCGAGCAGGTGGTCGATCAACCGCCCGGCGCGCGCCCGGATGCCGTCCTCGAGTGTGGCGACCGCGCGCGGGTTGAACGCGCTGGAGATCAGCTTGCGGCGCTTGTTCAGTCCCGGTGGGTCCATGTTGATGATCGTCGGGTACGACGAGAACATCCCGACCGGCTGGATGAGCGGGCCGTCCACCGCGGTGAAGGAGTCGGCGTCACGATGCAGCCGGACCGCGTGCCGGTGCTTGGTGGCCACCCAGAATTCGCGCCGCACGGTATCGGCAACGCCGGGCGTCAGCTCGTGGCGGAACAGCGGCCTGCTGCGTCGCAACTCGGCGAACAACTCGTCGGGAAAGCCATTGCGCCACAAGGCGAAATCGGATAGATCCACTGCCGCAGCCGTCATCTGAAACCCCGCTTCATGGCGACACACAGCACCTCCGGGGCGCCGCGTTGACGTTCAATGCTTAAGATAGTAAAAATAGACCTAGTCGTCGAACCCCGCTGGGAGTGCTCGTGACGGATACAATCTCGGATTCGGCCACCGATCCATCAGAACGTGAGTTCGGACAGGCCGGCATCGCACTGTCGACCTACCGGTTCCCGACGGGCTGGTTCATCGTGGCCTTCGCGTCCGACCTCGCCGCCGGTCAGGTCAAGCGCGCGCACTACTTCGGCGAGGAGCTGGTGCTGTTCCGCACCGAGTCCGGCCAGGTGCACGTGATGGACGCCTACTGTCAGCACCTCGGCGCCAACCTGGGCGTCGGCGGCACCGTCGAGGGCGACAACATCGTCTGCCCCTGGCACGGCTGGCGCTGGCGCGGTGACGGCACCAACGCCCTGATCCCCTACAGCAAGATCGGCTGCAAGAACAACGTTCGGATCCGCACCTATCCGAGCATCCAGTGGTACGGGTTCATCCTCGCCTGGCACGAGCGGCACGGCCGCGCACCGTACTGGCAGCCGCCGGTGCTGCCCGAGCTGGAAACCAACGAGTACTACCCGCTGCACCCGCACACCCAAATGCTCAACCGGGTCAAGGTGCACCCGCAGATGATCATCGAGAACGCCGCCGATCCCTACCACGTCCAATACGTGCACAAGGCCGCCAATCCCGCCACCACCTCGTCGTTCGAGCTCGCCGGCTACCACCTGCACGCCACCGTCAACGCCCATTTCGGCGGCGGCCGCGCGTCGACCTGGTTGACCCCGAACGGGCCGGTCGACGCCAAGATCATTTACGACAATTACTCGTTGGGCCTGGGGCTGGTTCGCTTCCCCAGCGAGCTGGTGGCCACCGTCCAGGTGACCGGGCAGACGCCGGTCGACGAGGACTACACCGACTACTTCTACACCCAGGCGTCGATCCGTGAGCCCGGCGATACCGGCGACGTGCCCACCGGCCGCGCCGCGAAGTTCCTTTCGCTGCAGCAAGAGGTCATCAAACAGGACTTCTTCACTTGGGAGAACATGAAATACCTCGAGAAGCCGAACCTGGCTCCCGAAGAGGCGCACGACTATGCCGCCCTTCGCCGCTGGGCGCACCGCTTCTACCCGGGGCCGCGGCCCTCGCCCTCCGACTTCGGCTACACCGCGGATGGTGAGCCCGACCCGGCGGCCGCGAAAGCCTGATGCGGGGGCCCGCAGACTTCGGCGTCGACAGTTTCACCGTGCCGGCCGTGCTGGATCGGCGGGCCGAGCAGCATCCCGACCGGGTGATGATGTCGATCGCCGGCGTGGACGTGACCTTCGAGCAGATGCGGCAGCGGTCCGGCGCGGCGGCGGGCATGCTGGCCGGCCTGGGCGTCGGTCGCGGCGACTGCGTGGCGCTGTTCACCGCCACGTGCCCGGAATGGGTCTATTTCTGGCTGGGTGCGGCGCGCATCGGCGCGGTGAGCGCGGCGGTGAACGCCGCGAACAAAGGCGATTTCCTGCTGCACACGCTTCGCCTGTCGCGGGCCAAGGTGATCCTCACCGACGCCGAGCGCCGGTCCCGAGTCGACGAGGTCGCCGGCCGGCTTGATACGGTGACCGACGTTGTGGTGCAGGATGATTCACTGGCAGATGCGCTGAGCGGCCCTCCGGACCACCCGGTGACCGAGAGCCCCGCCGGGCCGGCCGACGTGGGGGTGCTGTTCTACACGTCCGGCACCACGGGGCCGTCGAAAGCGGTTGCCACGACGTGGCATTACCTGTTCTCCGTGGCCGCGACGGTCGCTTCCGCCTGGGCATTCGCCCCGGGGGAGGTGCTGTGGACGGCGATGCCGCTATTCCACCTGAGCGCGGCGCCCAGTGTGCTGGTCCCCATGTTGGTCGGCGGAACGACCGTGTTGGCCAAGGCGTTTCACCCCGGCGAGGTGTGGGATGACATCCGCGCCCGCGGGGCCGTCGGTTTCGCCGGCGCCGGCGCGATGGTGTCGATGCTGCAGAATCTGCCCGCGGATCCGCGCGACGCGCAGCTGCCGCTGCGGTTCATCTCCGCCGCGCCCATCGACGCGAACTCCTACCACGACATCGAAAAGCGTTACGGCTGCCGCATCGTCACGATGTACGGCATGACCGAGGCCTTTCCGATCGCCGTCAAGGGCGTGGCCGACGAAGGGCTGCCCGGGACCTCGGGCCGGCCGAACCCCGTTTTCGACGTGCGCATCGTCGACGAGCGCGGCGATCCGCTGCCGCCCGGGGCCGTCGGGGAGATCGCATGCCGCCCTAAGCATCCGCACGTGATGAGCGAAGGCTATGTACGTCAGGGTTCGCGGGTGGATCCGCACCCGGAGTGGTTCCGCACCGGCGATTTGGGCCGACTCGATGCCGATCGGAACCTGACATATGTGGACCGCGTCAAAGACTCGTTGCGCAGGCGCGGGGAAAATGTCTCCTCGGTCGAAGTGGAGGCCGTGGTCATGCGCCATCCCGCGGTGGCCGAAGCCGCGGCGGTCGGAGTGCCCAGCGACCTGGGCGAGGACGACATCCTGTTGATCGTGACGTTGCGCCCGGGGGCGGCACTGGATTGCGCGGAGTTGCTCGACTTCTGCGCGGCCCGGATGCCGTACTTCTGCGTGCCGCGCTTCGTCGAGACGGTTGATGAACTTCCGAAGAACGGCATTGGGCGAATACGTAAAGACGTGTTGCGCGGCCGCGGCCTGGCACCGGGCGCGTGGGATCGTGAGAAAGAGGGGTATATAGTTCGCCGGTAAGTTACGTTAATGTTACGTAATCGTCGGTAAGTTAATTTACTGTTACGTTACTTCCCCTTGTTGGACGGCATTTTTCGAGAGAGGCTGCAGAGCAAAATGACCATGACGTATCAGGAACAGGAGATGCTCCAGGCCGCCACGGCCCGCGCTGCCATCCTCGATCTGACCGCCCGGCACAACCGGGCCTACTCCGACGGCGATCGCGAGCGCTGGATCGCCACCTTCCGACACTCCGGCGCCAGCTACGCCCGCGATGGCGACCTGTTCACCGATCTGCGCGCGGCCTTCGACGGCGGCGATGGACAGCGGCTGGTGAGTCTCGACCACGAGATCCGCATCGACGGCATCAACGCATCCCAGCGTTGTGTCGCGGTGCTGTTCGCCGCGATGTACGGCGACACCACCCTGCGGGCCACCGGGACATACCGGGACACGCTGGTCTACGAGCGCGGCGGCTGGTACTTCACTTCCCGTGCGCTCGAATGGGATTCGGTGCCGAGTCGGCACCCGCTCGTCATGTGAGCGGGGATCAGGACCTCAGCTACCAGCTAGCCTTCGGTACCTATGACGACGCGCTGCGCATGGTCGGCGCGAAGAGCGAACCCCGTACCGCGGCGACCCCGGTCAGCGGCGCGCGTATCCAGTTGTTCGCCGCGATGGTCCGCGACGCGAATCGATCGTATTGGGATGCCGAGTTTGCCCGGAATAGATGGGGCGGCCTGCTCGCCCCGCCGGCCCTGTTGATGGGTTGGCTGATACCTCCGCCGTGGGAGCCGACGGGTAGGCCACCGGCGGCCTCGGTGGTGCTGCGGGTGCCGTTGCCCGGCACCACGTTCATCAACGCGGCCAACGATGTCGAGTTCCTGCGGCCCATCGTCGAGGGGGATGTGCTCACCGCCGTCGAGGAGCTGGTGTCGGTGTCGCCGGAGAAGCGGACACGGCTGGGGGTCGGTCATTTCGTCGAGACGCTGGAGACCTATAGCCGTCAGGACGGGGCCGTGGTCGCCACATGCCGAAACACGTTGTTCCGGTTCACTCCCGGTGGCGCCGCGTGAGCGATCTGGACTGGAACACCATCGAGGTTCCCGTGCAGCTGCCGGAGGTGGTCGACCACATCGGCTATCAGCGGGTGGTCGAGAATGCCGGTGCGACGTGGGATTACTTCCCCGGTCATTTCGATCCCGAATACGCCAAAAAGCAAGGCAACCCGACGATTTACGTCAACACCATGCACCTCGCCGGGTTCGCCGACCGCGTCGCCACCGACTGGGCGGGCCCGGGCAGCCGCGTGGTGCGCCGCTCGATGCGGCTGGCCGCCTCGATCTACGCCGGCGACACGATGATCGGCCGAGGGCGCGCGGTGGAAAAGCGGCGGGACACCTCGGTGGACCCGCCGCGCTGCCTTGTCGACATCGAAATCCAGGTGACCAATCAGCACGGCGCGCTGTGCTGCCCGGTGGAGCTCACCTTGCAGATCCCCGACCACCCGTGGCATTAGATGACGTAGGCGAACGGCACCTCGCGGTATGCCGGCGGTTCGGCGAGGCGGTTGCCTCGGCGGATGGCAAGTGGGACCGTCGCTCACCGTGCGATGCGTGGGACGCCCGAGGGGTGCTCGAACACGTGATCGGTTTTCACGACGTACTTCTCTTAAGGCCCCTCGGGCTTAAGCCCGACCGGCCCCGAGACGATCCGCGGGTGCGTTGGCAATCGACCTACGACTCGCTGACGGAGGCTCTCGAATCCGGCAGCGCGACACAGCTGGACGCGTACCGGCTGATGCCGAATCTGTCGCGCGATGTTTTGGTGCATGCCTGGGACCTCGCCCGCGCGGTAGGGGCCGACGATCGGCTGGATCGGCGTTGGTGCGGGCTGTTTTACGCCGGCTTGCCGGCGGACCCCCAGGCCTTGACCACAGCCGGAATGTTCAAGGCCCCGGTCGCGGTGCACGACGAGATCTCCGAAATTGACGTGCAGGACAGACTTCTCGCGCGGCTGGGCCGCGATCCTGCATGGCGACCGCACGATTCATAGCGGCGGCAACTGCCCCTTGCACACCAGCGTCTGCAGCTCGACGTACTCGTGCAGGCCCTCCGGCCCGAACTCGCGCCCGATGCCCGATTGCTTGAAGCCACCGAAGGGGGCGCCGATGTCGAGCGTGTACATGTTGATGCCGTAGGTGCCGGTGCGGACACCGGCCGCGACTTCCAAGCCGTGTGCGATGTCAGCGGTCCACACCGAACCGGCCAGACCGTAGTCGCTCTCGTTGGCGATGCGGATCGCGTCGGCCTCGTCGCGGTAGCGCAGCACGGTCAACACCGGGCCGAAGATCTCCTCCCGGGCGATGCGCATCTCGTTGGTGGCGTCGGCGAACAGCGTGGGCCGCACGTACCAGCCGCGCCCGGACGGACTGTCCTCGCCGCCGAGCACGACGCGGGCGCCTTCGGTCTGGCCGGACCTGATGTAGTCCTGCACCCGACGTTGTTGCCGTTGCGCGACAAGGGGTCCGATGTCGGTGGCCTCGTCGGCCGGGTCGCCGACGTTCAGCGCCGACATCATGTCGGCCAGCGCGTCGACGACCTCGTCGTGACGCCGATCGCTGACCAGGATGCGGGTCTGCGCGACGCAGGCCTGGCCGTTGTTCATCAGGCCGGCGGTTTTCAGCCCGGCCACCGTCTTGCCGATGTCGGCGTCGTCGAGGATGATCGCCGCCGACTTGCCGCCGAGCTCCAGGCCCACCCTCTTCAGCTGCTCCCCGCACAGGGCGGCGATGCGGCGCCCGACGGCACTGGATCCGGTGAACGCGATCTTGTCCACACCCCGATGGCGCACCAGCGCCTCGCCGATGTCGGGTCCGCCGGGGAGCACCGACACCACCCCGTCGGGCAGGTCCAGCTGCTCGATCATTTCGGCCAACCACAAAGCGTCCAACGGCGTTTCGGGCGCGGGTTTGATGATCACCGTGCAGCCCGCGATCAGGGCCGGGATCAACTTGGGCATGATCAGGAATTGCGGCACGTTCCACGGCACGATCGCCCCGACCACCCCGACCGGGGCCCTGCGCAGGTGCACTTCCCCGAGCACGCCCCGGCGGCGTTCCGCCCACGGAAAGTCGCGTGCGGCCGCCAGTGCGAGGTGGATCAGCGAGGCCGCGGCCGCCCCTTGGCCGAGCCGGCTGAAACTGCGCGGAGACCCCATCTCGTCGGTGATCAGGTCGGCCATCTCCTCGATGTGGCCGGCGTAGATCGCGGCGAGCTGTTCGACCTTGGCCATCCGGTCGGCATGGGTCATCCGTGGCCAAGGGCCGTGGTCGAAAGCGCTTCGCGCGGCGGCGACGGCGGCGTCGACGTCCTCGGGCCCGGCCACCTGGACGTGGCCGACCGGTTCTTCGGAGTGCGGGGAGATCACGGCGAGCTGCTGCGGGTTGGCGGGCTTGCGCCACTGTCCTCCGATGAACAGTTCGTTATAGGAACGATGGCCGGGATTCTGTGTCATCGGGGCACTTCCTCGGGGAATGGGACCGCGACCGCAAATTTCGCTATTGACGCTAACATAGCCAAAAAAGCAGGAGGCGCCGTGGCAAGGAAGCGATATGGATAGCGACTGGCGCACGTACCCGTTTCAGTTGGTGCCCGGTGACCGCCAGCTGGATTTCCCCGCCGCCGAAGGCGAGCATCCCGACCAGGAGTCGGATACCTGGTTCATCGCCGGTCAGCTCGATGCCGCCGACAGCGGCCGCTCGTTTGCCTTTCTGACCATCTTCAACAAGAACCGGCCCGGGGGAACGATCGTCGCGGATTTTTACACGATGGCGCTGTTCGATCTGGACACCGGTGATTACGGCACCTACACGGATTACGACATGCCCCCGGCCAACATGGAACCGGGAGCGCAGCGCAAGCTGGCCACGGCGCCCGGTTATCTCGACATCAGCTACCACAGCGGCGCGGGCACCGCGTCGTGGAGCGCCTGCCGCAACGGCGACGGGGAATTGCTTCCGTTCACCTATCGCGTCAGCCTGGTGGGCGAGGACCATTCCGGCCGGCCGATGCGGCTCGACCTGGCCGTAACCCCAACGCGCGCACCGGTACCGGTGGGTGCGTCGACCTACAACGGCAAGATCGTCTGCTTCGGCCAAAGCGATACGTACTCGTACTTCCAGACGGGAATGGCGATGACGGGAACGCTGCGGTGGGGGGACGTGGTCGAGCAGGTCTCCGGCAGCGGCGGGCACGTCGACCGGCAGTGGTTCCCGAAGTACGCCGGCGGCGGGGGCAGCGGGGGAGACCCGCGGGCCAGGTCGCACGAGTGGCGCATCATCAACTTCGACAACGGTGTGGACTTGAGCATCTGGCGGCAGTTCGACCGCACGAATGGCAATGCGCTGCAGCCGTTTACGGGCGTGACGACCAGCTATCCCGACCCGGACATGCCGCCCGACTGTGCGGAAGACGTCGAGGTCACCATCAGCAGCTACGTGCGCTGGCCGAACGCGGTGCGGCCGCTGGTGCGGCCGGTTGCCCCGGCCCGGTACATGCCGGACCGCCACCGGATCAGCTGCGCCACACTGCAACTGGATATCGTCGGGGAGCCGCTTGTGGCGGCCCCGGCACACGGGCTGCCGATCGAGTACATGGAAGGTCCCTACCGCTACGACGGAACGCTGTGGGGCAAACCGGTGACCGGCTTTGCGTTCAACGAGCGTTCGCTCGCGCTGTATCGGGATTGGGAGCTGGTCGAGGTGCTGGCCACCACCGTCGCGAACGTCGAACCACCCGCCCCGGACCTGCAGACGATCGTCGATCGGGTGGTGGAATTGGTGGCCGCCGGCCGTCGCGGCGAGGCGGTCGAGCTGTTGACTGGGGCGTCACCCGTCGAAAACGGGGCGCTGGCAACCATTCTCGAAGATCTGATCGCCGTGCTTCCGTCGGCCGATTGAGGCAAAGCAGCTCGCCGAAACTGAAAATCCGCAGGCGTCTACTCGAACTTTTGCCGCAAATTTACAGTCTCGGCGCGGCGCGGTCCGCCCGCGACCGCCTGCGCCCAGGTGATGTGGCGATGCTGCAGTCCCGGTTCGTTGCGCCCGAACACGAGGTGATCGCGAGCGCCCGACTCGAGGTTGGCCTGCAGGCCCTCGACCAGCCGGTAGTCCTCGTCGCGGACCGTGGCGTGCGCGTATTCGAAGACGGCTTGGGCGCCGGCGGCCACGGATTCTTCCGACAGGTCCAGCGGTGTCGAGTTCTGGTGCACGGTGATCGACGTGCCCGGTCGGTCGCCCGGGTAGATGCGGAACAGCTCGCCGTTGGCGATGGTCACCGACAGCACGATGTTGGGAAACAGCGCGTAGATCACGACCATGTTGTGGAACGGGTCCCATTGCTCTTCGGGGAGATTGTCGAGTTCCAGGATGGTGTTGAGCGGGAAGATCAACCGGTGATGGGGTCCGTACGCGTCGAAGACCGTGCAGTTGCTGCGGGCGATGGTGGCAAAGGTCTTCCGATGGACGGTGGCGAAATGGTAGTTCTCCGCGAAGGTGTCGGCCGCCAGCTTCCAGTTGATCGGGCAGTCGAGCACCTTCTCGCCCAGCGGAGACCACCGTCCGATGCCCCACGAATCGAGCTCGTCGGCCAGCGGTCCCAGGTGCGCGGCGACGTCCAGGGCGGCGCCGGGATCCAGCGCGACCCAGAGGAATCCGGCATATTCGGCGGCCGGCAGTTCGGTCAAACCGTCGGCCTTGACGGTCACCTCCCCTTGGCGGCGACCCGCAGCGCCCGGCTTCGCCGCGCTTGCGATCGCCGCTTCCGGGAACCCCTCACGTCCCGGAAGTGCCACCAAGCGCCCCGTGTTGTCGTAGGTCCACGCGTGGTACGGACAGGTGAACCGCTTCGCGCTGCCGCACCCGGTGACCACCTGCGATTGGCGATGCAGGCAGACGTTGTCGAACGCCTTGACCGACCCGTCGGGTGTCCTGGTGAGCAGGATCGATCGGCCCATCACCGTCTTGGTGCAGTACGCGCCGGGATCGGGGAGCTCCGAGGCGTAGCCGACGAGTTGGGGGCTGGCCAGCAGCATGGCCCTGTCGCGGTTGTGTCGCTCGACCGAGGTGTAGTCGGCTGCGTCGACCATGTGCGCGCTCGGCGCGAGATCGGTCGTCTTGTCGCGGGCCAGTTTCAATGCACGCCGCGTCAGGTCGACGAGCTGGTCACGCTCCATGTGCCCAGTACAGACCTTGCGACAGTTGTAAGGTCAAGGCGTGGCTGAGCAGTTGCTGATCGGCGACGTCACGGCCCTGACCGGGATCGCCTCGGGCCGCATCCGCCACTACGAGAAAATCGGGTTGCTGCACGCCGAGCACCTGAGCAACGGCTATCGGGTCTTCGACGTCGAACAGGTGCTCGAGCTATTGCGCATCGATCTGATGAGAAGCCTCGGCGTCGGCATCAACGACATTCAGCGCTTGCTGGACGGCGGCCAGACCACCCTGGCCGAGTTGCTGGACGAACACCGCGCCCTGCTGGTATGCCAGCGCGATCGGCTGGATCAGCTGATCGCGGCCATCGATACCGCCACCGGGATCGCCGACGCATCCGATCTCAACGAACACATCCTGCGCAGGCTGGCGACCAGGCATCGCGACAGCATCGGCGTCATCGGCAGGCTCACCGCCCCACTTTCCCCGTCGGTCACCGCGATGTACGCCCACCTGTTCGACGAGTGGGAGCTGCCGGTCCCCGCTTTGTTCGGGCAGATGGCGTTACCCGCGGCGGCCAGCACGCTGTTGGCGCAACTGGCCGAGACCCCGGGGGGTGAGGTGCTCTTCGGACGGCTGCGCAAACTCGCCGGCGACGTGATTTCGTTAGACGAAAATGATTCCGCCGCAACGGAACTCGCGCGCACTTGGATCGACGAGCAAATGGCCGACCCGTTGCCCGACGACGTGGTCAGCGTGCTGCGGGGCGTGCGGCCGCTGCTGGAGCACGACCCGGTGATGGTGCAGGGATTCCGCGCCTGGGCCGGATCGATAAGCCCGGCCGCCGCCGATTTCATCGACGAGATCGCCCGGCAGACCGCTCGGCGCGGTCTTGAGGCGGTGAGCGTCATCGTGCTGCCCGGCGATGCGTCAATGTGATGCATATGTGACCGCTGATGACTCAAGTGGTTGACGTGACATTTGATGTTTCTGTCCTACCCTGTGGTATGTGTCGGTCTCGCGCCGCGACGTGCTCAAATTCGCGGCCGCGACCCCGGGTCTGTTAGGGCTGGGCGTCGCGGCGGCGTCGCTGCACGCCGCGCCGGCTTCGGCGTCGCTCGGCACCTTGCTGGACTACGCGGCCGGCGTCATCCCGGCCAGCCAGATTAGGGCCGCCGGGGCGGTGGGCTCCATCCGGTACGTGTCCGACCGGCGGCCCGGCGGCAACTGGATGCTGGGCAAGCCGATTCAGGTCGGCGAGGCCCGCGACCTGAGCAGCAACGGGCTCAAGATCGTCTCGTGCTACCAGTACGGCAAGGGCGGCACGGCCGACTGGCTGGGCGGCGCCGGCGCGGGGCTGCAACACGCCCAACGCGGGATGCAGTTGCATGCGGCCGCCGGCGGTCCGGCGAACGCCCCGATCTATGCGTCGATCGACGACGACCCGTCATACGACCAGTACAAGCAGCAGATAGTTCCGTATCTGCGCTCCTGGGAATCGGTGATCGGGCATCAGCGCACCGGCGTGTACGCCAATTCGAAAACCATCGACTGGGCGCTCCACGACGGCCTGGGCTCGTACTTCTGGCAGCACAACTGGGGCTCACCGAAGGGCTACGCCCACCCGGCCGCGAGCCTGCACCAGGTCGAGATCGACAAACGAAGCGTCGGTGGGGTCGGGGTCGACATCAACGAAATCCTCAAACCGCAATTCGGTCAGTGGGCCTAGGGTCCCGACGGTCCGAGTTCCAGCAAACACTCGTTCGCACATTGTCAGGCGCGGCGGGTCCGCGGGACGGGGCTGACGCCGTGTCAACGGCAGTTGAGCAAGCCGATTTTTTTAACATAACGATTACATAACAATCGTGCCTTGATCAGCGCAGTTATAGCTACTCGACCGTAACCACCTACATGCAGCGGGTTTGTTCGCCGCGCCCCCGCGGCCGGTTAAACGGGGTGTTACCCACGACACGGTTACCCGTGCGTAGAACTCACCAGTAACCAATCAACATGCATATAGGGCACTGATCCTTATGACACGCTTAGTACAGCCGATGCTGTCCGCCGCGTCGCTCGATCCACAAGGGCGGTCCGCCGACAGCACACCGGCCAGCCGTCCTCCGGCTGTGATTCGACGGGGAATCGACTGGAACCGAGCACGCCCCGGCCTGGGGGCTGAGCGGCCGAACGAAACCGAGACGTAAAGACGCATACAGGGGAGAAGCAGAACGTGACGATCCACGAGCACGACCGAGTGTCCGCTGACCGCGACGGGAACAGCCCGCATAGCGCCCATGCTCTGGTCGACCGTCTGACGGCCGGCGAGCCATACGCCATCGCATTCGGCGGCCAGGGCAGCGCCTGGCTGGAGACGCTCGAAGAGCTGGTGTCGTCGGCCGGGATCGAATCCGACCTGGCAACGCTGGTCGGTGAAGTGGAACTGCTGCTCGAGCCGGTGGCCAAAGAGCTCGTTGTGGTGCGGCCGATCGGTTTCGAACCGCTGCGGTGGGTGCGTGCGCTGGCGGCCGAGGATCCCATCCCGTCGGACAAGCACCTGACGTCGGCCGCGGTGTCGATCCCCGGCGTGCTGCTCACCCAGATCGCGGCCGCGCGCGCACTGGCCCGGCAGGGCATGGACTGGACCGCGACACCGCCGGTGGCGGTCGTCGGGCATTCGCAAGGCGTGCTCGCCGTCGAGGCGTTCAACGCCGCGGGCGCTCGTGACATCGAACTGCTGGCGCTGGCCCAGCTCATCGGGGCGGCCGGGACGCTGGTTGCCCGCCGGCGGGGGATCTCCGTGCTGGGGAACCGCCCACCGATGGTGTCGGTGACCAACGCCGACCCCGAACGCATTCGCCGGCTGCTCGACGAGTTCGCGCAGGACGTGCGCACCGTCCTGCCACCGGTGCTGTCCATCCGCAACGGCCGGCGGTCGGTGGTCATCACCGGCACCCCAGAGCAGCTCTCGCGCTTCGAACTGTATTGCCAGCAGATCTCCGAAAGGGAAGAGGCCGACCGCAAGAACAAGATCCGCGGCGGTGACATCTTCGCGCCGGTCTTCGACCCGGTACGGGTCGAGGTGGGCTTCCACACGCCGCGGCTGGCCGACGGCATCGACATCGTCGGGAGCTGGGCCGAGAAGGTTGGCCTCGACGTCGCATTGGCCCGGAAGCTGACCGAGGCCATCCTGGTGAACGGCGTCGACTGGGTGGACGAGATCACGCGGGTTCACCAGGCCGGCGCGCGCTGGATTCTCGACCTGGGCCCGGGCGACATCCTGACCCGTCTGACCGCGCCGGTGATCCGCGGCCTCGGTGTCGGCATCGTGCCCGCGGCGACCCGCGGCGGTCAGCGCAACCTCTTCACCGTCGGGGCCACCCCGGAGGTCGCCCGGCCCTGGTCGACCTACGCCCCGGGCGTGGTGCGCCTGCCCGACGGCCGGGTCAAGCTCTCGACGAAGTTCACCCGGCTGACCGGACGGTCGCCGATCCTGCTCGCGGGCATGACCCCGACCACCGTCGACGCCAAGATCGTCGCCGCCGCGGCCAATGCCGGGCACTGGGCCGAGCTGGCCGGTGGCGGGCAGGTCACCGAAGAAGTCTTCGCCGGCCGCATCGAGGAGCTCTCCGGCCTGCTCGAGCCCGGCCGCACCTATCAGTTCAACGCCCTATTCCTCGATCCGTACCTGTGGAAGCTGCAGGTGGGCGGCAAGCGGCTGGTGCAGAAGGCCCGCCAGTCCGGCGCGGCGATCGACGGCCTGGTGATCAGCGCCGGCATCCCGGACCTCGAGGATGCCGTCGAGCTCATCGACGAGCTCAATGACGTCGGCATCAGCAACGTGGTGTTCAAGCCCGGTACGGTCGAGCAGATCCGCTCGGTCATCCGCATCGCGACCGAGGTGCCCACCAAGCCGGTGATCATGCACGTCGAGGGCGGGCGCGCCGGCGGGCACCACTCCTGGGAGGACCTCGACGACCTGCTGCTGGCGACCTACTCGGAGTTGCGGTCGCGTCCCAACATCACCGTCTGCGTCGGCGGCGGCATCGGCACCCCCGAGCGGGCGGCCGAATACCTGTCCGGGCGCTGGGCGCAGGCCTACGGGTTCCCGTTGATGCCGATCGACGGCATCCTGGTCGGCAGCGCGGCGATGGCGACCGAGGAGTCCACCACCTCGCCGTCGGTCAAGCGGATGCTGGTCGAAACCAACGGCACCGACCAGTGGATCAGCGCCGGAAAAGCCCAGGGCGGCATGGCTTCCAGCCGAAGCCAGCTCGGAGCGGACATCCACGAGATCGACAACAGCGCCTCCCGGTGCGGCCGGCTGCTCGACGAGGTCGCCGGTGACGCCGAGGCGGTCGCCGAGCGTCGCGACGAGATCATCGCGGCGATGGCCAACACCGCCAAGCCGTACTTCGGCGACGTGGGGGAGATGACCTACCTGCAGTGGTTGCGGCGGTACGTCGAACTGGCCATCGGTGAGGGCGATTCGACCGCCGACACCGCCTCGCCGGGCAGCCCGTGGCTGGCCGACACGTGGCGCGATCGTTTCCAGCAGATGCTGCAGCGTGCCGAAGCGCGTTTGCACCCAAAGGATTTCGGGCCGATCGAAGCCCTCTTCGCCGACAAGTCCACCGGTTCGGGTCTGCTGGAAAACCCGGAGGCGGCGATCGACCTGCTGCTCGACAGCTACCCGGACGCCGGAACCGTGCAACTGCACCCGGCCGATGTGCCGTTCTTCGTCACGTTGTGCAAGACCCTGGGCAAGCCGGTCAACTTCGTGCCGGTCATCGACAAGGATGTGCGGCGCTGGTGGCGCAGTGACTCGCTGTGGCAGGCCCACGATGCCCGTTACGACGCCGACCAGGTCTGCATCATCCCGGGCACCGCGGCGGTGGCCGGCATCACGCGGATGGACGAACCCGTCGGCGAGTTGCTGGACCGCTTCGAGCAGGCCGCCATCGACGAGGCGCTGGCCGCGGGAGCGGAGCCCCGGGCCGTTACGTCGCGCCGGCTGGGCCGCCCCGACGTGACCGGACCGCTGGCCGCCGTGCTCGACGCCCCGGACGTGCAGTGGGCCGGCCGCACCACGACCAACCCGGTTCATCGAATCGCCGACCCGAGCGACTGGCTGGTGCACGACGGACCCGAAAGCCACCGCGCCACACACTCCTCCACCGGGGCGCGGCTCGAGGTCAACGGCGACAGTGTCGTGCTGAGCGTGCCGGTGTCGGGCGCGTGGGTCGACATCCCATTCAGCTTGCCCGCCAACACCGTTGACGGTGGTACCCCGGTGGTGTCCACCGAGGACGCCATCACCGCCATGCGCGCGGTCCTGGCGATCGCCGCCGGCGTCGACGGGCCGGATTTCTTGCCCGCGGTCACCGACGGGACGGCCACTCTGACGGTGGACTGGGACCCCGAGCGGGTCGCCGATCACACCGGTGTCACGGCCACCTTCGGCGAGCCGCTGGCGCCCAGCCTCACCACCGTGCCGGACGCGCTGGTCGGCCCCTGCTGGCCCGCCGTTTTCGCGGCGATCGGCTCGGCGGTCACCGATTCCGGCGTCCAGGTGGTGGAGGGCGTGCTGAGCCTGGTGCATCTGGACCACGCCGCCCACGTCGTCGGCACGCTGCCGACAATGCGGGCCCAATTGACCGTAACCGCAACGGCGTCGCCCGCCTTCGACACGGACGTGGGCCGGGTGGTCCCGGTCTCGGTGACGATCACCTCAGGCGAGGGCTCCGTGATCGCGACGCTCGCTGAGCGTTTCGCGATCCTCGGCCGCACCGGTGCGGCCGAACTCACCGATCCCGTCCGGGCCGGCGGCGCGGTGTCGGAGAATGCGACCGACACCCCGCGCCGCCGCCGTCGCGACGTCACGCTGGCCGCGCCGGTCGACATGCGCCCGTTCGCGGTCGTGTCCGGTGACCACAACCCGATCCACACCGATCGGGCGGCCGCGTTGCTGGCGGGCCTGGAATCGCCGATCGTGCACGGCATGTGGCTGTCGGCCGCGGCCCAGCACGCGGCGACCGCCACCGACGGAAAGGCCCGTCCGCCCGCTCGGCTGGTCGGCTGGACCGCGCGATTCCTGGGCATGGTGCGCCCCGGTGACGAGGTCGACTTCCGGGTGGACCGCGTCGGAATCGACCAGGGCGCCGAGGTTTTGGAGGTGGCCGCGCGCGTCGGGTCGGATCTGGTGATGTCGGCTACCGCGCGGCTGGGCTCCCCGGGGACGGTCTACGCGTTCCCCGGCCAGGGCATCCAGCACAAGGGCATGGGCATGGAGGTCCGCGCCCGGTCCAAGGCGGCGCGCAAGGTGTGGGACGCCGCCGACAAGTTCACCCGCGAGACGCTGGGCTTCTCGGTGCTGCACGTGGTGCGCGACAACCCGACCAGCATCATCGCCAGCGGCGTGCACTACAACCACCCCGACGGCGTGCTGTACCTGACGCAGTTCACCCAGGTCGCGATGGCGACCGTGGCCGCCGCGCAGGTCGCCGAGATGCGCGAGCAGGGCGCCTTCGTCGAAGGCGCAATCGCGTGCGGCCACTCGGTCGGTGAGTACACCGCGCTGGCTTGCGTGACGGGCATCTACGAGCTGGAAGCCTTGCTGGAGGTGGTGTTTCACCGTGGGTCGAAGATGCACGACATCGTGCCGCGCGACGAGTTGGGCCGCTCCAACTACCGGCTGGCGGCGATCCGGCCCTCGCAGATCGACCTGCCCGACGAGGACGTCCCGTCGTTCGTCGGTGGAATCGCCGAGAGCACCGGGGAATTTCTCGAGATCGTGAACTTCAACCTGCGTGGCTCTCAGTACGCGATCGCCGGCACGGTGCGCGGCCTGGAGGCCCTGGAGGCCGAGGTCGAGCGTCGCCGGGAGCTCAGCGGCGGGCGGCGCTCGTTCATTGTCGTGCCGGGCATCGACGTGCCGTTCCACTCGCGGGTGTTGCGCGTCGGCGTCGCCGAGTTCCGGCGAGCGCTGGACCGGGTCATGCCGCGCGACAAGGATCCCGACATCATCATCGGGCGCTACATCCCGAACCTGGTGCCGCGGCCGTTCACGCTCGATCGCGACTTCGTCCAGGAGATCCGGGATTTGGTGCCCGCCGAGCCGCTCGATGAGATCCTCGCCGACTACGACACCTGGCGTCGTGAACGGCCGGCAGAGCTGGCCCGCAGGGTGTTGATCGAGCTGCTGGCCTGGCAGTTCGCCAGCCCCGTGCGCTGGATCGAAACCCAGGACCTGCTGTTCACCGAGGAGGCCGCGGGTGGCCTCGGTGTGGAGCGGTTCGTCGAGATCGGCGTGAAGTCGGCGCCGACCGTCGCCGGACTGGCCACCAACACCCTCAAGCTGCCCGAATACGCCCACAGCACAGTGGAAGTGCTCAATGCCGAGCGCGACGCCGCCGTGCTGTTCGCCACCGACACCGACCCGGAGCCCGAGGGCGAGCTGGATGAGGCGGATACGGCGCCCAGCCCTGATGTCGCGCCAGCCGTCGCTCCGGCTGCCGCCGGAGCTCCGTCCGCCGCTCCGACGGGCGCAGCCCGACCCGACGACATCGGGTTCGACGCCGCGGACGCCACCCTGGCGCTGATCGCGCTGTCGGCCAAGATGCGCATCGACCAGATCGAACAGCTGGACTCCATCGAGTCCATCACCGACGGCGCGTCGTCGCGGCGCAACCAGCTGCTGGTGGACCTGGGTTCGGAGCTGAACCTGGGCGCCATCGACGGCGCCGCCGAGGCCGATCTGGCCGGTCTGCGCTCGCAGGTGACCAAGCTGGCGCGCACCTACAAGCCTTACGGCCCAGTGCTTTCCGACGCGATCAACGATCAGCTGCGCACCGTTCTGGGGCCGTCGGGCAAGCGGCCCGCCGCCATCGCCGAGCGGGTCAAGAAGACCTGGGAGCTCGGGGACGGCTGGGCCAAGCACGTCACGGTGGAAGTGGCGCTGGGCACCCGCGAGGGCACCAGTGTTCGTGGGGGCGCGATGGGCCACCTGCACGAGGGCGCGCTGGCCGATGCCGGATCCGTCGACAAGGTCATCGACGCGGCGGTCACGTCGGTCGCCGCACGCCGCGGCGTTTCCGTGGCGCTGCCGTCGGCGGGCGGTGGCGGCGGCGCGACCATCGACACGGCCGCGCTGAGTGAATTCACCGATCAGATCACCGGCCGCGACGGTGTGCTGGCCTCGGCGGCCCGCCTGGTGCTGGGCCAGTTGGGCCTCGACAATCCGGTCAGCGTGTCCCCGGCGACCAGCGATGCCGAGCTCATCGACCTGGTCACCGCCGAATTAGGTGCGGACTGGCCGCGTTTGGTGGCTCCGGTGTTCGACGCCAAGAAGGCCGTCGTGTTCGACGACCGTTGGGCCAGCGCCCGCGAGGACCTGGTCAAGCTCTGGCTGACCGACGAGGGCGACATCGACGCCGACTGGGTGCGGCTGTCCGAACGCTTCGAGGGTGCCGGCCACGTCGTCGCCACCCAGGCCACCTGGTGGCAGGGCAGGTCGCTGGCCGCGGGCCGTCAGATCCACGCGTCGCTGTACGGCCGCATCGCCGCCGGCGCCGAGAACCCGCTGCCGGGTCCCCGCAACGGCGAGGTCGCCGTGGTGACGGGCGCTTCCAAGGGTTCGATCGCCGCGTCGGTGGTCGCACGACTGCTCGACGGTGGCGCCACCGTCGTCGCGACGACATCCAAGCTCGACGACGAGCGGCTGGCGTTCTACCGCGGGCTGTACCGCGACCACGCCCGTTACGGTGCCGCGCTGTGGGTGGTGGCCGCCAACATGGCGTCCTACTCCGACATCGACGCCCTGGTCGAATGGATCGGCACCGAGCAGACCGAAAGCCTTGGGCCACAGTCGATTCACGTCAAGGACGCGCAGACCCCGACGCTGCTGTTCCCGTTCGCGGCCCCGCGCGTCGCGGGCGACCTCTCCGAGGCCGGTTCGCGGGCCGAGATGGAGATGAAGGTTCTGCTGTGGGCCGTGCAGCGGCTGATCGGCGGCCTGTCGAAGATCGGCGCCGAGCGCGACATCGCGTCGCGGCTGCACGTGGTGCTACCGGGCTCGCCCAACCGCGGAATGTTCGGCGGGGACGGCGCTTACGGTGAGGCCAAGTCGGCGCTGGACGCCGTGGTGAGCCGCTGGCACGCCGAGTCGTCGTGGGCGGCCCGAGTCAGCCTGGCGCACGCGCTGATCGGCTGGACCCGGGGCACCGGCCTGATGGGTCACAACGACGCCATCGTCAGCGCCGTCGAGGAGGCCGGCGTGACCACCTACTCGACCGACCAGATGGCCGCGATGCTGTTGAACCTGTGCGACGTGGAGTCCAAGGTGGCCGCCGCCGGCGCGCCGATCAAGGCGGACCTGACCGGCGGCCTCGCCGACGCCAACCTCGACATGGCCGAACTCGCCGCCAAGGCGCGCGAGGAGCATGCCGCGAAGGCCGCAGAAGAAGCCGACGACGGCCCGGCCGAAGGCACCATTGCCGCGCTGCCGTCCCCGCCGCGCGGGTTCCGTCCCGCACCGCCTCCGGCATGGTCTGACCTCGACGTCGACCCCGCCGACCTGGTGGTGATCGTCGGCGGCGCCGAGCTCGGGCCGTACGGCTCGTCGCGCACCCGGTTCGAAATGGAGGTCGACAACGAGCTGTCGGCGGCCGGCGTCCTCGAGCTGGCCTGGACCACCGGGCTGATCCGCTGGGAGGATGACCCCCAACCGGGTTGGTACGACACCGAATCCGGTGAGCTGGTCGACGAGGCCGACCTCGTTGAGCGCTACCACGACGTCGTGGTGGAACGCTGCGGCATCCGTGAGTTCGTCGACGACGGAGCCATCGGCCCCGACCACGCTTCGCCCCTGCTGGTGTCGGTGTTCCTGGACAAGGACTTCGCCTTCGTGGTGTCCTCGGAGGCCGACGCCCGCGCCTTCGTCGAGTTCGACCCGGAGCACACGGTCATCCGGCCGGTGCCCGACTCCGGCGACTGGCAGGTCATCCGCAAGGCGGGCACCGAGATTCGGGTGCCGCGAAAGACCAAGCTGTCGCGGGTCGTGGGCGGCCAGGTCCCGAGCGGGTTCGACCCGACGGTGTGGGGCATCAGCCCCGACATGGCCAGTTCCATTGACCGCCTGGCGGTGTGGAACATCGTGGCGACCGTCGATGCGTTCCTGTCCGCCGGCTTCAGCCCGGTCGAGGTGATGCGCTACGTGCACCCGAGCATGGTGGGCAACACCATGGGCACGGGCATGGGCGGTGGCAGCTCGATGCAGACGATGTACCACGGAAACCTGTTGGGCCGTAACAAGCCGAACGACATCTTCCAGGAAGTGCTGCCGAACATCGTTGCCGCGCACGTGGTTCAGTCCTACATCGGCAGCTATGGCGCGATGATCCATCCGGTCGCCGCGTGCGCGACGGCCGCCGTTTCGGTGGAGGAGGGCGTCGACAAGATCCGGCTGGGCAAAGCCGAGATGGTGGTCGCCGGCGGCATCGATGACCTCACGCTGGAAGGCATCATCGGCTTCGGTGACATGGCCGCCACCGCCGACAGCGCCACGATGCGCGGCAAGGGCATCCACGACTCGAAATTCTCCCGGCCCAATGACCGGCGCCGGCTGGGCTTCGTCGAAGCCCAAGGGGGCGGCACCATCCTGCTGGCCCGCGGCGACCTGGCACTCAGGATGGGCCTGCCGGTGCTCGCGGTCGTGGCGTTCGCCCAATCGTTCGGCGACGGCGTGCACACCTCGATCCCGGCCCCGGGCCTGGGGGCGCTTGGCGCGGGCCGCGGCGGCAAGGACTCGCCGCTGGCGCGTGCGCTGGCCAAGCTGGGCGTGACCGCCGACGACGTCGCCGTGATCTCGAAGCACGGCACGTCGACGCTGGCCAACGATCCCAACGAGACCGAGCTGCACGAGCGCCTGGCCGACTCGCTCGGCCGGTCCCCGGGCGCGCCGTTGTTTGTGGTGTCGCAGAAGAGCCTCACCGGCCACGCCAAGGGCGGCGCGGCGGTCTTCCAGATGATGGGCCTGTGCCAGATGCTGCGCGACGGGGTGATCCCGCCCAACCGCAGCCTGGATTGCGTCGACGACGAACTGGCGGGTTCCGCGCACTTCGTCTGGGTGCGAGAGACACTCCGGCTCGGTGAGAACTTCCCGCTCAAGGCGGGGATGCTGACCAGTCTCGGGTTCGGTCACGTGTCCGGGCTCGTCGCGCTGGTGCACCCGCAGGCGTTCATCGCCACGCTGGACGCGGACCAGCGCGCGGACTACCAGCGGCGCGCGGACGCACGGCTGCTGGCTGGCCAGCGCCGACTGGTCTCGGCCATCGCCGGCGGTCCGCCGATGTACCAGCGCCCACCGGACCGTCGCTTCGACCACGACGCGCCAGAGAAGCGCCAGGAGGCGGCGATGCTGCTGAATCCGGCCGCCCGGCTGGGCGATGACGACGCGTATGAGGTCCCTGCCGGATGACGTCGGTCATCCGTTAACCTGGCGACCCATGGGCATCGTCGGAGTGGGGATCGACCTCGTCTCGATTCCTGATTTCGCCGAGCAGGTCGACCAGCCGGGAACTGTGTTCTCCGAGACCTTCACGCCCGGCGAGCGGCGCGACGCCTCCGACAAGAGTTCGTCGGCGGCGCGCCACCTGGCCGCCCGTTGGGCCGCGAAGGAGGCGGTGATCAAGGCGTGGTCGGGGTCGCGGTTCGCCCAACGGCCCATGCTGCCGGAGGACATCCACCGCGACATCGAAGTGGTCACCGACATGTGGGGGCGACCTCGGGTGCGGTTGACCGGGGACATCGCGAAGCATCTGGCCGACGTGACGATCCATGTGTCGCTGACACACGAAGGGGACACCGCGGCCGCAGTGGCCATCCTGGAGACGCCCTGAGGGCGTGCCGTTATCCGCGAGCGTGCGTGTCTGTCCGCGACACGCCGTCAGTTGACGGCATTCTGTGCACGCTCGCGGGTCGGTGACACGCGACTAGCCTCGACGTCATGAGTGATCTGGTTGAGCGCGTCCGCGACGTGTTGCCGTCGGTGCGCCGCGACCTCGAGGACTTGGTGCGGATCCAATCGGTGTGGGCCGACCCCGGCCGCCGCGGGGAGGTGCACCGCAGCGCGCGGGCGGTGGCGGATCTGTTGTCTCAGGCGGGATTTGGTGACGTGCGCATCGTCAGCGAGGGCGGGGCGCCGGCCGTCATCGCGCGGCATCCGGCGCCGCCGGGAGCACCGACCGTGCTGCTCTACGCCCACCACGACGTGCAGCCCGAAGGCGACCACAGCCAGTGGGCCTCGCCGCCTTTTGAGCCCACGGAACGCGATGGGCGGCTCTACGGCCGCGGCAGCGCCGACGACAAGGCCGGTATCGCAACGCATTTGGCGGCGTTTCGGGCACACGGCGGCCAACCGCCGGTCGGCGTAACGGTCTTCGTCGAGGGCGAGGAGGAATCCGGCTCGCCGTCGCTGGGTCGGTTGCTCGCCGCCCACCGCGACGCGCTGGCCGCCGATGTGATCGTCATCGCCGACTCGGACAACTGGAGCACCGACACCCCGGCGCTGACGGTCTCGTTGCGCGGGTTGGTCGACTGCGTGGTCGAGGTTGCCACGCTCGACCACGGGCTGCACTCGGGCCTGTGGGGCGGTGTGGTTCCCGACGCGCTGAGCGTGCTGGTGCGGCTGCTCGCCAGTTTGCATGACGACGACGGCAACGTCGCCGTGGCCGGCCTGCACGAAACAGACACCGCCGCCCTGAATTACCCCGACTACCCGCCCGAACGGGTCCGCGCCGATTCCGGCGTGCTAGAAGGGGTGTCCGAGATCGGTTCGGGTTCGGTGCCGCAGCGGCTCTGGGCCAAACCGGCGATCACGGTGATCGGCATCGACACCACATCCGTTGCGGCAGCCTCGAATACGCTTATTCCGCGGACCCGGGCCAAGATCAGCATGCGGGTGGCGCCCGGCGGCGACGCCGAGGCGCACCTGGAGGCGTTGACCTCGCATCTGCACCGGCACGCCCCGTGGGGGGCGCGGGTCAGCGTCACGCGCGGCGAAAAGGGCGAGCCCTACGCCATCGACGCCAGTGGCGCGGTGTACGACGCCGCGCGGGCGGCCTCCCGGCAGGCCTGGGGCGTCGAGCCGATCGACATGGGCATGGGCGGCTCGATCCCGTTCATCGCCGAGTTCGCCGCCGCCTTCCCGCAGGCGAAAATCCTCGTCACCGGCGTCGAAGATCCGGCAACCCAGGCGCACAGCATCAACGAGAGCCTGCACCTGGGCGTGCTGGAGCGCGCAGCGATCGCCGAGGCGCTGCTGCTGGCCAACCTGGGCTAGACCGACAGGTCGCGCCGGAGTTTGGCGACGTGGCCGGTGGCCTTGACGTTGTACTGGGCGGCGGCGATTTTGCCCTTTTCGTCCACCACGAAGGTCGAACGAATCACACCGCTGTGGTGTTTATCAACATGCACATATGCCAGCAGCAACAACAGCATTTACATGCGGCAATCCAAGGACGCGAGGGGGAACAAGCTGGCGATCGACCGCCGGCGCACGGGGTGTCTCAAGCTTTGGTAAGGAGAAGACGTGACGAACATCAGGCATTAAATGAAGGTGCTAGTGATGGCCGTTTCGAAGTAGTCCCGCCATGTTGCGATCTTTCCGTCGGCGATGTCGAAGACACCCATGATTGGCACCGATAGCTCGGCACCGTCCTTTCGGCGCAGCACATCGGTACGTTCATGCATCACGACACCGTGCTCGCTGATCTGCCGATGCACGATGAAGTCAATGCCGTCGAGCCTCGCCAAGAACTCGGCAATGAACGCTCTGATGGCTTCTCGGCCCTCAATCGGGGGCGTCGGTGGGATATTGCGGTACACCGCGTCTTCGCTGAAGCAGCTGGCGATTTCGTCGGGATCTGGCTTGGACCACAGCGCGCAGAATCTGGTGACTACTTCGTCGGGTGAGTGCATCATGCTTATGCGGAACGCGCCAGCGCGGCTTGTTAATCCACATCCCGATCACGAACACAACAACCTCGTCGCCTACCGGCTCCACCGCGGCATGAACGGCCCGTAGGGAACGGGGCGTCGTGGATGGCCGCTACGCGCGCCCGCGGTTGTGGTTGACGCCGGCGGTGTACGCCGCGCTGAACGACGTCGACAGTGAGCGGACCGGCGGCGGAGGTGATGGCAGCGTAGTACGAACCAGTGCTTAGCCAGCGCGTTCCAACGCGAAATGGTGAGCATCGGCAAAAGCGTGTTGCGCCAATGATGAACGGACACAGAGTGTTACCAGCGCGCTCGTACGCCCGCACCCACTCTGCTGCTAGATCGACAACTCGCGCAGCTTCGCGACGTGTCCCGTCGCCCTGATGCTGTACTAGGCGGACGACAACTTCGGATTGAGGAAGACGTACAGTGCAGCGATCTTGCTCTCGCGAACAACGACAACGTCGAGCCCGGTGTATTCAGGTGGCTCACCTTTCGGGCCCGAGCCCCATGCCAGTATCCCCGCGTTGTGTAGAGCCTGCGGCTCTCCGTGGGGCGTGTAGACAAAATTGGGGTGAGTCGCACGTAGTTCTCCCGCGAATTTGTCCAGTGCGTCGTGTCCAACGAGGACGCCGTCCGGGACGTAGAGCGCGCAGTCGTCTGTGTAGAACTCTTCGATGGCGACGTGCCGGCGGCCTGGATCGCCCTCCCCGAAGACCTCCTGAAGGTTTCGATAGAGAAGTTCAGTAATTCGCTCAGTCGCAGTCATATTCGCGTCGTCCTTCGTCGAGGTGTCAGCCTGTCCGACGCCTTCGGAGATGCTAAACGGACTGCGGTCCAATTTCATTCCGCTTCGGCGTCGAATCAGCTCGGCGGCCGGCGCGGCGGCTAGACCGATAGATCGCGACGCAGCTTGGCGACGTGGCCGGTGGCCTTGACGTTGTACTGGGCGGCGGCGATTTTGCCTTTTTCGTCCACCACGAAGGTCGAACGAATCACACCCTGGACCGTCTTGCCGTACATCTGCTTCTCGCCGTAGGCTCCCAAGGCCGTCAGCTCCTTGCTTTCGGGGTCGGACAGCAGCGGGAACGTCAGCTTTTCCGCGTCCCGGAATTTGGCAAGCTTCGCCGGCGAGTCGGGGGAGATACCCACCACGTCGAGGCCGGCATCGTTGAGGTCGTGCAGATTGTCCCGAAAGTCGCAAGCCTGCTTGGTGCAGCCCGGTGTCGAGGCGGCCGGATAGAAATAGACGACGACTCGGCGTCCCTTGTAGTCGGCCAGCGACACCTTGTTGCCGTCGGCGTCGGGCAGGCTGAAGGCGGGCGCCGCGTCGCCCGGGGCGAGCCGCGTGGTCTCGGTCAACTGAGGTCCTTTCTATTCACCGGAGCGATGGCATCGGGTCCGGCTGATCTAGGGTAGTGCCTGAGGTGCATCGTGCGAGAGCGCGGAGGAATTGGGAGGACACAGTGGCGGATCGGGATCCCGAGACCATCAAGCAGGACATCGACGTCGCCCGTGAGCAGCTGGCGTCCACCGTCGATTCACTTGCTGAGCGCGCCAACCCTCGCCGCCTCGCCGACGACCTCAAGGCCCGGGCGGTCGAATTTGTGAAGAAGCCCGTGGTGATCGCCTCGCTCGTGGGGATCTCCTCGGTCGTGGTGGTCGTCGTGGTCCGCAGAATAAGGGATCGCTGACCGCGACGAAACGGCATGCAGCGCAGGGGATCGAGGCAAGTTAGAGCCCGTCGTCGTTGCCCCTGAAGGAGTCGGACGCGGCGGCGAAGGCAGCACACATGCGGCGCAAGACGGGCACCGTGACTTCGAACGCCGAGCGCTCATGCTCGGCAAGTTCGGCCAGAAACTCCTCGATGGCGCGCAGGCTGGTGGCGTCGTAGGCGTTCAGCAATTCGCGTGCGCGTGGCGAAATCGCGACGTCGACCCGTCGCTGATCGTCGGCCCGGCGAGCGCGTTCGATCAGCCCCGCGTCGGTCATTGCCTTGAGCAGGTTGCTGAGCGTCGAGGGCGCGATCTGTAGCGTCGCCGCCATCTGATTGGGCGCGACCGGTCCGCCGTTGGCCAGCAGGCGCAGCACCTCGATCTGCGGTTCGGACAGGTCGGGCAGTTGCGCGGCCAGTCGGGTCGCCTTGAGCACGGCTCGTCGCAGCGGCCCCAGTAGCCGCGCGAACTCATGCGCGGACGACGCGGAGATCGAGGTCACCGGAAAGCTCCTTGCGACAAAACTATTTTGTTGCAAAACTACCGGACATGACCACGCCTTCGCCACCGCGCCACGCCGACGATTCGTCAGGGCCGTCCAGCCTGGTCGGGCATCGGTTCATCTACACCTACGACAATGGCTGGATTTACGAGATGTATGTCAAGAACGCGACCACCATCGACTACCGCATCCATTCCGGAATCGTTGGTGGCCGCTGGGTTCGCGACCAAGCCGTCGATTTGGTCCAGCTGGCCGACGACGTCCACAAGATCTCGTGGCACGAGCCCACCGGAACGTCCGTCGTCGTCAACGTCATGCCCAATCAGCGGCGGCTGCACGGGACGATTTTCTTTCCTCGCTGGGTCGCCGACGACCCGGGAAAGACGGTGTGCTTCCAGAACGATCATCTGGCCCTGATGCAGAACTACCGCGACCGAGGACCCACCTACCCGGTGTACGTGGTGCCGGAATTCGCCACCATCACGCAATTGGACTACTTCGGCGCCGACGATGAATCGGTGATCAATGAGCCCCCACGCCGGACGCGTGAAACTATGGCCCGCAGGGTGTTTCGCCTCGAAGGACATTGAATGTCGATTCTCTCGGTGCCCGTCGTCGCTGATCTCGCGGCACGAGCACTCAAACAAGTAGCGGAACGGAGCGCTCGCCTGCGGCCCGCGGACGCGCTGCGCTTCGATGAGATCGACGCCCGCACTACGCCGTTGAGGCTTCCCACCCGTCACGGCGATGTGCGCGCAACGGCTTATCACCCGCCGGATCGCGGGCCCGACCGCGGCGTGTACGTCAACTTCCACGGCGGCGGATTCGTCCTCGGGAACTGCGAACAAGACGATCCGTGGTGCCGATACCTGGCCGCCCATGCCCAAGTCACGGTCCTCAATGTCGATTACGCGCTCGCGCCCGCCCACCGGTTTCCGGTTGCCATCGAGCAGGCCTATGACGTACTGCGTTGGGCCGCCGACAACGAACGAGATTGGGACGGAACACGACTGTGCCTGGGGGGCCAAGCTCCGGCGGCGCCATCGCCACGGGCGCCGCACGGCTCGCGCGTGACTTGGGCACACCGCGGCTGCGGCTGCAGGTCGTCCACTACGCGCCGCTGGATCTGGTGACACCAGGGAAAGACAAGATCGCCCGCGCGCCCCGGGGGCTGATCACCCCGTGGCTGTGCGAACTCTTCAACACCGCATACATCCCCGACCCACGGCGACGCCACGACCCGTTGGCCTCACCGGCCTGGGGTGACAATTCGCGCGATGTCGGCGGGATCGCGCCCGCCGTCGTCGTCACGTGTGAGCTCGACCGGCTTCGCGACGAAGGGGTCCGCTACGCGCAAGCCCTACGCGACGCCGGCGAGCTGGCGCTTCACTACGACATCCCGGACGTCGACCATGGCTACAACCTGTACGACCCGCAGCACCGATCGACCACCGAAAACGTTTACCAACTGCTCGCCGAACACGTCCGCCGCGCCGTCGCCGACGCCGCGTGACCGTGCCGGACGGAGGTTTTTATGGTGCGCCGTCAGGGTTTCGAACCCCGGACCCGCTGATTAAGAGCTGGCAGGTTATGTCCATTCCTGTCGGGTCCGATTCGCGCCCTGTTCACGTTGTGCCGCAAGCGATTCGCTCTCCCAATTGTTCCGGTTGGGGCTGGTCCCTTCCGGTCGATCGCGTGTCATTTGCGCCGCATAAGCGTCACTGCGCCCTAGATCTCGCTGGCAAATTTGCTGACGGGCACTGTCAAGCCCAATCGCATGGTCACAGCCCATCAGTCGGATCCGGTCAAGCAAGCCTGCTGTAACGGCGCCATCTATGACCTCAACTCGTCCAGCGGGGCGTTGAATCATGCGGACGAGGTGTGGATCTCCTGACGCACTCGTCGGCGATTGAAATCGATGACATTCTTAAGGCACTTCAGTCCGCACCGAGCCGTCAGAGCGTAGGAAACCGACATTTATCGTGAAGACTCGATTGTCGGGAATATCCCGCTCGCGTATATATTCTTAAGCTCCCTCATGGTGGAGTTGCGCTTCAAATAGCCAATTCGTTGCAGAAAGTGGCGAGTCCGTTGATCTGGTGGAAGCGCAGATCATCGCGCCGCCTTGGTGGCTTCGCGCTGAGCCTTCTCTTTCACGTGGGTTGAGCAGCAATGCCCCATATCGCAATGGTATCGGTCACTGCAATCATGCGAACAATAAACTGACGCGGCCGGAAGCCACTCCGGATCGCACAGGTCACGCCGTCGGTCGTTCGGATCGAACGTGTGGCCGCAATGCACGCAGGTCTTGACCTTGGCCTTGGTCTTGGTCTTGGTAGCCATGCCGATCAGAGTACGCGCCATGGCCCTAAAATCGGTGCCGGTTTCAGATCGACAACAATCGACGTCACGCAAACACATGGAGTGGAATTCAAAGTAGCATCGTTTGCGCCAGCGAATTAATTACTTTCTGAAACTAACTCAGCCGTCTTCGATTCTCGCTATCGCCGCAGGTCGACACGACCGCGGTCATTTCAATGAGATCGACGGGCAACAGGTCAACGGGCAGAAAGCAGCGCCTCACAGCGAAATCGCCTGTAGCGCATAATGCTTCCATGTCTCCGACTCAACAACTGTCTCCGAGGGCCTTTCGCCTTACAACACGGTCGTGCGTATCGCTCTGTTGAGCGTCGCTTTGTGCTGTCCGCACGCGAGTAGCCCACCCAGGCGTCACGTCGTCGCCTAGCAAATTGATCAGGTGCCGCACAACGAGCGGGGCGGCTGCGGCCCGGGCGGGCGGTGCGGCTCCGACGCGACGGCGCGCCGCAGGAATTAGCTCGGCAGCTATGGCGTTTGGCTAGCGGTGGCGCACGCGACGAGATGTCTTAATATCAGCCCGTCGGGCATTCCTAGTCGGGGGGCACGGTGTTGAGGCTTCTCAAGCGGGCATGGGTTCTGCTGGTCGTTGTCGTGGCACTGATCATCGGCGGCGTTGCAGTGGACCGACTCAACGGCGTCTTCCCAGGACCTGGCTTGCCCAAGCCCGATCCAAGGGATGCGACCCCGCCGTACGCGGCCAAGACTGCCATCTACGAAATCCTGGGACCGCCCGGAACGACCGGCGTCGTCAACTGGATGGATGCGGAGGCACAACCGCAGAAGGCCAACTTCATCACGTTGCCGTGGTCGAAGACGATCGTCGCCGAGATGCCCGGCATCTTCGCCTACGTCGTCGCCCAAGGTGACGGCCCCTCCATCGGCTGCCGGATCACCGTTGACGGCAAATTGGTCGATCAACAACAGGTCAACACGCGTGACGCGCAGGTTTCCTGTTTGGACAAATCCGCGTGACCGACGAGACGAGCGATACGGACGAAATCCCCGTCGCGCAGCGCACCGAAGTTGAGCGCAAACCGCGTCTGGCCCGCACGATCCGCGTCTTGGCGCTGCCGATCGTCGTGATCTGGCTGCTGTTCGCGGTCGGCGTCAACGTCTTCGTCCCACAGTTGGAGGCGGTTGCCGAGGAAGTCTCGGTGCCGCTCTCGCCATCCGACGCGCCTTCGGTGACCGGGATGAAGCACATCGGGGAGAAATTCAAGGAGTACGACTCCGACAACCTCGTCCTGGTGACCCTGGTCGGTGAGAAACCTCTCGGCCAGGACGCTCACCAGTATTACGACGATCTGGTCAAGAAGCTGCAGCAGGACCACGAACACGTCGAGCATGCGCTGAATTTCTGGGGGCAGCGGTTTACGTCCTCGGGTGTCGAGAGCTACGACCACAAGGCCGCCTACGTCCAGGTCAACCTGCGCGGTGACCAGGGCGGAGCCGTCGGCGACAAGTCGGTTGACTCGGTTCGCAAGGTCGTCGCGGATTCGAAGCCGCCGGCGGGGGTGAAGGCCTACGTCGCGGGTCAGGGAGCGCTGACCGCCGACACGATCGTTGTCGGTAACGCGAGCCTGTTCAAGATGACGATCATCACCGTCATCATCATCGCGATCATGCTGATGTTCGTCTACCGGTCCATCGGCACTGTGCTGCTGACGATGGTGATTCTGTTCGTCGGACTGGCCACCGGCCGAGGCGTGGTAGCGCTGTTGGGCGAAACCGGCATCATGGGGCTTTCGACCTTTGCCGTCAACTTGCTGACGGCGCTGGCCATCGCGGCCGGTACCGACTACGCGATATTCATGGTGGGCCGCTACCAGGAGGGTCGCGAGCGGGGACTGGACCGCGAAGCGGCCTACTACGACACGTTCGCCGGGGTTACCAAGGTGGTGCTGGGCTCGGGTTTGACGATTGTCGGGGCGCTGGCCTGTCTGCATTTCACTCGGCTGCCCTACTTCAGTTCGCTGGCGTTTCCGTGCGCAGTAGGTCTGCTGGTGGTGGTGGCCGCCGGGGTGACCCTGACGCCGGCGCTGATCGTGTTCGCGAGCGGCTTCGGTCTATTCGATCCGAAGCGAAAGTTCAACTACACCCGGTGGCGCCGTTTGGCGACGGCCATCGTGCGGTGGCCGGCGCCCATCCTCGCTACTTCCGTGATCCTGGCGATTGTCGGCGCCCTGGGCTTGATGGGCTTCAACCCTCGCTACAACGACCTGTACTACCTACCGCAGAGTGCGTCCTCAGTTAAGGCGTACAACGCGGCCGATCAACACTTCACCCAGGCCCGTTTGAATCCGGACCTTCTGATGATCGAATCGGACCACGATCTGCGCAATCCCACCGACATGCTGGTCCTGGACAAGATTGCTGGAGCCATCTTCCGGGTGCCCGGCATCGAACGGGTGCAGAGCATCACCAGGCCACTTGGCCCGCCAATTGAAGACGGATCCATTCCGTTCCAGCTCAGTGTGCAGAGCGCGCCGATCCGGGACAACCTCAATTACCTGAGGGCCCGTGTCGGCGACATCAAGAAGATCACCGGTTTCCTCGACACTCAGATCGCCCTATTAGAGCGCCAGTACAAGGTGACCCAGGATCTCGCGAACGCGGCGGACGACAGCTCGAAAACCACGGGCGACACGGCGGCGATCACGGATGCAATCCGGGACCACATCGCTGATTTCGACGACTTCTGGAGACCGCTTCGCAGTTACTTCTATTGGGAGAAGCACTGCTACGACATCCCGATCTGCCTCTCGTTACGAAGCCTGTTCGACGCCTTGGACGGGTTCGATCAGCTCGCCGAGCAGTTCCACAAACTCACGAAAGACCTCGGCGACACGGCTAGAGCCACGCACGAACTGCTGGCGATTATTCCTGAGAATATCGCTGTCTCGAAGTCGATCAGGGATACGACGCTGACCATCTACAGCTCGTTCGACAGTCTGATCGATCAGTTCGACCGGCTGACCGACACGAACGCCGTGATGGGCAAGTCGTTCAACGACTCTCGAACAGAAAGCCTGTTCTACCTGCCGCCCGAGATCTTCCAGAACTCCGACTTTCAGTTCGGGTTGAGTTTGATGGTGTCGCCGGACGGCAAAGCCGCTCGCTTCATCATCACCCACGCGGTGGATCCGGCGACGACGAAGGGAATCGCGTCCGTCGATCAGGAGCGCCAGGCGGCCAAGGAGGCGTTGAAACTCACCTCGCTGGAGAACGCCGACATCTACCTCGGCGGTACGGCCGCGACGTTTCACGACATCGCCAACGGCGCCAAGTACGACCTGATGATCGCCGGGGTGGCCTCGATCGTGCTCATCTTCATCATCATGGTGATCGTCACCCGCGCTTTGGTCGCTGCGGGCGTCATCGTCGGCACGATCGTGATGTCGCTGGGGGCCGCCTTCGGGTTCTCGACACTGATCTGGCAGCACCTTCTTAATTTCCAGTTGCACTGGGTGGCAACCGAATTCGCGTTAATCGTGCTCTTGGCGGTGGGGTCGGATTACAACCTGATGCTAGTGTCCCGGATCGAGGAAGAGATCGGAGCCGGCCTGAAAACGGGACTCATCCGGGGCATGGGTGTTACCGGCCCGGTGGTGACTGCCGCCGGTGTGGTGTTCGCCGCCACCATGGGCACAATGATCACCAGCGATCTCCGGGCGATCGGCCAATTCGGCACGACGATCGGCATCGGCCTCCTGTTCGACACCTTCGTCGTCCGATCGCTCATCACGCCGTCGATCATGACGGTGATGGGACGCTGGTTCTGGTGGCCGAAGCGGGTACGGGTCCGCCCGGCCAGCCAGATGCTTCGGTCCGTCGGGCCGCGCCCGCTGGTTCGTGCACTGTTGTACCAGCCGCGGCACGCGGTCCCGCCGGATCCGCAGACGTAGCATCCGGCACAGCACGCGCCGCCGATTGCAGATTGTGGTGCGCCGTCAGGGTTTCGAACCCCGGACCCGCTGATTAAGGGCGGGCGGCTGGGGTCGCTTCCCGTCGGATTCGGTCGCGTGCCGTTCGCGCTGGACAGTGGCGGTTTGCATACACGGTTGCATCCGGTTGAGGCTGGTCGCTTTCGGTCCGTTCGCTGTCATTTGCGCCGCATAAGCGGCAGCTGGCCTTATGCCCGTTAGCAAATTAGCTGGATCGCGACGAAGATACGCCCAACGGACAGTGTGTAGCCATGCCATGCCTGATAGAGGAGACAACCGGGCGAAGCGGTCGGCAGCGGGTGGTATCCCGACCCGAACGGAAGGCGGGCAAACAAGCTCTACTGGGACGGCGAGGAGTGGCACACCGCGCCGCCACCTGCACCGCCTGCCAGGCGCAAGAAGCGGCGAATCTGGCCGTGGGTGCTCGGCATCGTGCCTGTGCTGTTCCTGATCGTTCGGTGCTCGGATAGCGGGCATTGAAAGCTTGCAGACCTCGCCATCGGCAAGTCCAAGCCAGTCGGCCAGTCCAACTCCAAAGAGCCGTTCCCGACCGAATACATGCGAGGTAACGGCACATACGAAATGGGCGGTATCGACGGCCAGGATTGGGGAGTGAGGCAGTCCGACGGTGCCCCAGTGGTGTCTGCAATTGGTCGATCCGCAGCGTGGCCCGATATAAGGGAGCCGACATCCTGGGCAGCGGACAGGCCGGGACGGGCGGGAAGGCTCACGTGAACCTCCAGGCTACGGCGACGTGGATAGCGGTCCGGCGAGAATGTGTTACATGAGCCGGCGATGTACTTCGGAAGCCAAACATAGTTCGGCGAGATCCTTTGGGCGCGAGAGAGATCGGCCGCTGTGTTTCTCGATCCGGCGCAGTCGATGGCGCACGGTGTTGGGATGGCAGTTGAGCACCTCGGCGGCGCTGCGCACCGATGCGTCGTTCTCCTGCCACACCCGAAACGTTTCGCACAGTACCTTGCGTTCGTAGTCGGGGAGGTCGTCAAAGCCTGTCAAAACATTTGCGATCGATTTCAGCATCACCTTGGGGGCAGCGACTGCCGCAGTGGCCAGAATCGAGCCGTCGAACACCGCAACCGGCGAGGAATGGTGGGGTCGGCCCCGCTCCATCACCTTGGCGATATGCAGCGCCTGCGGCGCGTCGCGCAGATCGTCGAAACACGAACTGACCCCCACCCGATCCGTCGCCAACCGCGACACCAAACCGAGAATCGCGTCAAGTTGTCGCTCAGATTTGACGTGCACGATCCCGACCTGCAAATCGGGTTGAAGCCGCCACGCCGAATACACGTCGAGGCCGCGCAGCTTGGATTCCACCGCTGGCAATGCCTCGCTGCCCAGCACCGGAACCTCCGCGGCGATGACCACGAACGGACCCCTGGCCGGCAGCCGCAGCCAACTAGCTGCCTCTGACAAGCTCCACCGATCAGTGACTCGCCCCTCGAGCAACGAATCAACCAGGAACGGACGCTGAGACACGTCGCCCAGGAGCTGCCTCTTCTGCTCATCGCGGTATCCGGCCACCACGACACTCGCGACAAGTTCGGCGAAGCCGCTGATGCGGACCTCGGTATCGGCCGGCATGGGGCCCGGTTCTGCCGAACCGACGGCCGCGAGTCCCCGGACGCTGCCGTCGACGATGAGCGGGACTCCCACAGCCGCGCGGACGCCGACCGCACGCACCCGTGCAGGGATCGAACCGGCAATGTTCTCGTAGCTGTCTATCCTCGCGGGCAGACCGGTGCGGTACACCACCGTTGCCAAAGTGTTTGCCTCGATCGAGATGCGAGTGCCTACAGGCCACTTGGCAAGCGCGGCCGGAGTAGCGGCAGCGGCCACCAGCGTAACCTCGCCCGTTGGCTCAAAGCGCCATATTCCGGCGGTGAAGGCATCGAGGCATCGGCGCATTTCCTCGGCCACAGCGCGGCTCACCTCCGACGGTTCGCCGCCGCGCGCGAGCAGCGTGCCCAGCCGCCGCAGGGCCGCTTGCTCGGCGACTAGCCGGCGATACTCGGTGTGCAGCGCGACATCGTCGAGATGCTCGTCAAGTTGCCCAGCAAGGGGTCGTTCGTCGGCGGAGCTGAGCAGTTCGTCCACGATTTCATACCCTTTCCTGCTGTTTTCTGGACCACGCTGATCGCGCGACTGGTGTTCAGTCATCGCCGTTTCGTACGCCCCGCTGACGCCGCAGCAGGTACTTGTGCTGGCCCGACAGCACGAGTTGCCCACTCTGGTTGTGGATGGTGACCGCTGTGACCACGATGCCGTCGTTGCCCTTCGGCTCCAGGCCGGTGATCGTCAGCGCCGGGTACAAGGTGTCCCCGGAGTGCACCTCGGCCAGGAAGGTGCAGGACAGTTCAAGAAAGCTGATGAACACCTCGCCGATGAAGTGCGGGAACAAGGTGGCTCCCGGGGCGGTGAAGGCCAGTACCTGGAGGCCGTGGACAACCGGCGCGACATGTCCGTGCTTGCGCGCCCACTCGGCGTCGTAGTGCACCGGGTGATTGTCCATAGAGACCGTCTGGAAAGCTGCCGCGCGGGCGTCGGTCAGGGTGCGGCCGGGGGCCCGGAAGACCTCGCCGATGCGAAGGTCCTCGAACGTCCTGGCCGGGACGATCAGGAACGCGTTGGGGTCGAAGTCGGTACTGACAGTCATCGCGCTCTTTCAGCTCTGGAGATGATTCTGGACAACTCGTTTACCACGACGGGGAGCGCTGGCATTCATCCGCGTTGATCTGCGATGACATTCATCTAGCGTGCCGACGCCTGATCGGCGACGCTTTCCCTTAACGCCAGCAGACTCTTACCGGTCTCGGCCACCGTAACGGCGGCAGAACGCGGTTGCCAGCCAAGCACTTTGGTGGCCTTCTCGGCTGACACCGCCTTAGGAGGGCCTAGCAGGTCGGCGAACGTACCCAGTGCTGGGACGAAACGTCCCACGGTACGCACCAACCAGTCCGGCACCTCTCGCGTTGGAATCCGCGCCTCGCCGTCGCCCAACGCGGCGCGCAGGATCGCGGCGATCTCAAGCAATTTCAGTGGCTGACCGGCCGATGCCAAGAACCGTTGCCCCGCCGCCCCTGGTTCCAGCATGGCCCGTAGATGCAGATCGGCAACGTCACGCACGTCGACGACGGCGAATGACGCCCGCGGCAGCAGCGGCGGTTTGCCTTGCATAAGCATCTGGATTAGGCCGAGAGAGGTGGGCAGGTCCGGCCCGAGGGCCGGCCCGAAGATGCCGACAGGGTTCACCACCGACAGTCCCAGGCCGACCGACGGGTCCGCGACGAAATCCCATGCCGCCCGCTCCGCAAGCGTCTTGCTCTTGACGTACGGCGTCACATCACCCGTCGGGTCGGTCCAGTCGGTTTCGTCGTACGGAAGCCCTGACGGCTTCGGGCTGTAGCCGATCGCGGCGAACGAAGACGTCAGCACCACGCGCCGCGCCCCAGCGTCATTGGCAGCCCGCAACACCCGCAGCGTGCCTTCGCGTGCGGGCACGACGAGGTCGTCCGCGTTCCGCGGTTGCTGCGGCGGAAACGGCGACGCCACGTGCAGCACATATTCGCAGCCGGCAACCGCGGGCGGCCATCCGTCATCGATCGTGAGATCGGCGGTCACAAAAGACAGTTGTGTCGTGTCGGCGCCCGCGCGCTCCAGCGTTGTGCGCACCTCTGGCGCACGGTCGAGCGACCGGACAGTGGTGCGTACCCAATATCCCTCGTTGAGTAGCCGCAGAATGATATGTGTGGCAAGGAATCCGGAGCCGCCGGTGATCAACACCGGCGCGGTGGTGTCATGCATGGCGTACGTCCGCCTCTTCTCTCAACAACTGGGCGGCAAGTTCGATCACCGTCGCACTGATGGCCGCCTCCGCGGCGGCGTCGCCCTGTTCCCTGGCGGCCCAGAGCTCGGCCTTGGCCGACACGTACCGCTCGCGCAGTCGCAGCCGGGCGATCTCACCCCGAAGCCGATCCGCATGGCCCGCGAAGAGCTCTCGCTGGTCCGCCGCCGCGATCAAGCCGCGCCGCATGTTGGCGACATAGGTGCGCATGTCCTGCACCGACATTCCAGTGCCGCGTAGACAGCTCAGCGCTTCGATGGCGGCGACGAGATCGGGCGGATAGCGGCGATGACCACTGCTCTCGTCACGGGGGACCGCGCCGATTAGCCCAATTCGCTCGTAATATCGCAGCGCGGACTCCGCCAGTCCGGTGTGCCGTGACACCTGCTGGATGGTGAGGTCCGAATGCTCGGCGATGATGCTCATGCCACCACTATCCCGAACTTGAAGCGCTTCAAGTCAAGGCGTGGTCAGTCACACTTACACGCTGATCTCCGCGTACTCGGATCAGAATCAAACGCTAGCGCAGCTAGACACCATGCAGTCAGACTGGAGATCTACGCAGCGAAGCCAGCGGTGTCGACGAAGTCGATGTCGCCGTACCGCGACTGCTCGCTGCGTGATTTCTGCATTTTCATCGCTTCTCATCATTGACCAATCCAATCCAATCCAATCCAATCCCACCCAACCACAATACTTTTGGATACCCATACAACTCTCGTTCGCCAACTGCCGCGCCCCGACCTCTAGCTGAATATCAGTTCCAGCAACAACTTTCGCTCACCCACATTTCTGCACGGGACACTGGCTGTCGCGGGCAAGGTGGTGAGGATCACCGGCCAGGGCCTGACCCGAATGGACGAGACCAAGACGGCTGCCGGTCGCCGCACTATCGCCTTGCCCAGCTTCGCCATCGAGTGCCTGCGGCAGCGGCGCACGCTGCCTTACCTCGGCGAGCACCGAGTGATCATGTTCCCGTCCACGGCGGGGACGTGGCGTGGCCCGGGTAACTTCGGCCGCCGCTGGCGCACCGTGCGCGAGGACTTGGCAGCGCCGGAAGTCACCACACACAGCTTCCGCAAGACACTCGCGACGCTCATTGACGACCGGGGCCTATCCGCGCGTGTTGGGGCCGACCATCTCGGGCATTCCAAGGTTTCGATGACGCAAGACGTATACATGGCGCGCGGCAAAACTCACACGCAGGTCGCTGACCTGCTCGATGACGCAATAAGCGGCGCATTAAGTGGAGCGCCGGGGGCGCTCCAACCGCAAAAATTGGGTTTGTGGTGCGCCGTCAGGGTTTCGAACCCCGGACCCGCTGATTAAGAGTCAGCTGCTCTACCAACTGAGCTAACGGCGCTTGGTCGGCCGAGACCGCGTCTGCGACAATAACAGGCCTTCTGTCGCGGAACGAAATCCCTGGCTTCGATCCAGTTTAGATGCTGCGCGGCGGAGGGTCTTCCGGCGTTTGCGGGCGCCGCGAAGCTGGCCTAGGGTCACTGGCCGGTGTCAAAATCGCCGAACCGGCGGGCGGCTCGCGCGATGTGCACCTGTGAGCGGCGACAACGCTCTAAAATGCTCGCAATTATTCACGGTCAGCGGTGACCGACGCAATCCGGAGTGATGTGGAAGGTCACTTGATGATGCCTTTGCGGAGAAGCCGATCGTGGCTGGCTGCTGGCATGATTATGTTTGCTGTGGTCGGAGTGGCCTGTGGCGGCGGCCATACCGCCGCGCCGGCGAAGGTCATCTTCGACAAGGGCACGCCGTTTGCCGATCTGCTCGTCCCCAAGCTGACCTCCTCGGTGAGCGACGGCGCCGTCGGCGTCACCGTGGATGCGCCGGTGACCGTGAGCGTTGCCGACGGCGTGCTCGGGTCGGTCACCATGGTCAACGAGAACGGCAGGACGATCAACGGTCAGCTCAGCCCCGACGGGCTGCGCTGGTCGACGACCGGACAGCTGGGCTACAACAGGCGCTACACGCTGAATGTGAAGGCGCTGGGGCTCGGTGGGGCCGCGACCCGGCAAATGACCTTCCAGACGAGTTCACCGGCCCATCTGACGATGCCGTATGTGAACCCCGGCGACGGCGAGGTGGTCGGCATCGGTGAGCCGGTGGCGATCCGCTTCGACGAGAACATCGCGAACCGCGCCGCGGCGCAGAAGGCGATCGTCATCACCACCAACCCTCCCGTCGAGGGCGCGTTCTATTGGCTGAACAATCGCGAGGTGCGTTGGCGCCCAGAGCATTTCTGGAAGCCGGGCACGGCCGTTGATGTGGCGGTCAACACCTACGGTGCCGACCTGGGCGACGGGATGTTCGGCGAGGACAACGTCAAGACGCATTTCACCATCGGCGATGAGGTCATCTCGACGGCTGACGACACCAACAAGATGGTGACCGTGCGGGTCAACGGCGAAGTCGTCAAGACGATGCCGACCTCGATGGGCAAGGACAGCACCCCCACGGCCAACGGCTTTTACATCGTCGGTGGGCGGTTCAAGCACATCATCATGGACTCCTCGACTTACGGGGTGCCGGTCAACTCGCCCAACGGGTATCGCACCGATGTCAACTGGGCCACGCAGATTTCGTACAGCGGCGTCTACGTGCATTCCGCGCCCTGGTCGGTCGGCGCCCAGGGCCACACGAATACCAGCCATGGGTGCCTGAATGTGAGCCCCAGCAACGCGGAGTGGTTTTACGACCACAGCAAGAGCGGCGACATCGTCGAGGTCGTCCACACCGTGGGGTCGACGCTGCCGGGCACCGAGGGGCTCGGCGATTGGAACGTCCCCTGGCCGGTGTGGAAGGCCGGCAACGCCAACACCTAGCTCGCCGTCCACCTTCGGCGGCTGAGCAATGCGTCGGTTACGTTTCATTCATTCGTCTGCGGCCTGAACGTTGTAGGGTGCCGGGGCATGAACACCCCTTCTCCCGGGCCCGGTTGGTGGCTGGCGTCAGACGGCAAGTGGTATCCGCAGAAGTGGGAGACCACCTTCGTCCATTACACAAACGAGTCGCTGCCGGCCGTGATCGAAGAGGCGCGTCGTCAGTCGAAGGCCTACGGAGAACAGGGGTGGGAGATCGTGGGCTCCTCGGTGCAACGGGCTCAGGTCGCCCACCGCTTCAGCGATTACGGCAAGGACGGCGACCACTATTTCGAGTGGAGCATCGTCTGCACCCTGAAACGGCCCCTCGCGCCGGGATAGACGCGCCGGGGTGCTCAAAGTAAAAGGCCAGAGGGCGAAACATCCTCTGGCCTGTTGGGGTGAGTGACGGGGCTCGAACCCGCGACTTCCAGGATCACAACCTGGTGCTCTACCAACTGAACTACACTCACCATGGCCGCGGGCCGGCGTCCGGATCGGAGCCAACGAGCGGCGACCATCGATACTAGCCGCTCGGTGGCTCGGTCTCCGAATCGATTGTTCGAGTTGCGTTCTCTCCGTCTTGAAGATCGGCGACCACCGTCTCAATTTCGCTGGTAGACGGCCCCGGCACGGGCACGAACACGGTCCGGCGGTAGTACTGCAGTTCTCGGATGGATTCATGGATGTCGGCCAGCGCCCGATGCGTGAGCCCCTTGGCGGGCTGACCGTAGTAAATGCGTGGATACCAGCGGCGGCACAGCTCCTTGATCGAGCTGACGTCGATCATCCGGTAATGCAGGTAGGAGTCCAGCTTTGGCATGTCGCGGGTGATGAACGAGCGATCCGTGGCGATCGAGTTGCCCGCCAGCGGCGCCGTCTTGGGTTGCTTGACGTGCGTGGTGACGTAGTCCAGCACCATCGCCTGGGCCGTCGCCAGGTCGACGGTGGAGGCCCTGACCTCGTCGATGAGCCCCGAGCGGGAGTGCATTTCGGTGACCACGTCGATCATCGACGAGAGCGCGGCGTCGTCGGCGTGGATCACCACATCGACCCCCTCGCCGAGAACGTTCAGCTCGGCGTCGGTGACGAGCACTGCGATTTCGATCAACTTGTCCGAGCCCAGATCGAGCCCGGTCATCTCGCAGTCGATCCACACCAATTCGTCGCGCACAGCGCCCAGCGTATGCGTGCGTCAGCCCTCCGCGGGCCCTGCCCCCGCCTGCCCTCGGCAAGTAGGGTGAGGTTGCGCAAGTGCAGGGGGCGACCGGGAAGAGGGGCGCGGCACGATGACCATCGAATCAGCGGCGACACCCGCGCAGCGGATCGCCAACGGCTATGCCGTCCAAGGCCAGGCGCTGGAATTGGGCACGGTCGTCGTCGACGGCGCGGCGGACCCGACCGCACAGATTCGCATCCCGCTGGCCACCATCAACCGCCACGGTCTGGTGGCCGGGGCGACGGGAACCGGCAAGACCAAGACGCTGCAACTGATTGCCGAACAGCTCAGCGCCGCGGGCGTGGCGGTGCTGATGGCCGACGTGAAGGGGGACCTGTCCGGTCTGGCCCGGCCCGGAGAGGGCGACGACAAGACGGCCGCGCGCGCGAAGGACACCGGGGACGACTGGGAGCCCACGGGATTCCCGGTCGAATTTTTGTCGCTGGGCACCGGCGGAGTGGGCGTGCCGGTGCGCGCCACCGTTGCCAGCTTCGGCCCGGTTCTATTGTCGAAAGTGTTGGGGCTCAACGCTACTCAAGAGTCGACGCTGGGGCTGATATTCCATTGGGCCAACGAAGCCAACCGCCCGCTGGTCTCCCTGAGCGATCTGCGCGCTGTCATCAGCCACCTGACGAGCGACGCTGGCAAGGCCGACCTGAAAGACCTGGGCGGAGTGTCGTCGACGACGGCGGGCGTCATCCTGCGGGCGCTGGTGAATCTCGCCGGCGAGGGCGGGGACACGTTCTTCGGCGAGCCGAAGCTCGATCCGCAGGATCTGCTGCGCATCGACGTCCAGGGGCACGGCATCATCTCGCTGCTCGAGTTCAGCGGTCAGTCGTTGCGCCCGGTCATCTTCTCCACCTTCCTGATGTGGGTGCTGGCCGATCTGTTTGCGGTCCTGCCCGAGGTCGGTGACATCGACAAGCCCAAGCTGGTCTTCTTTTTCGACGAGGCGCACCTGTTGTTCGCCGACGCGTCGAAGGCTTTCCTCGACCAGGTCGAGCAAACCGTCAAGCTGATCCGCTCCAAGGGCGTCGGGGTGTTCTTCTGCACCCAGCTGCCCACCGATCTGCCCAACGACGTGCTCTCGCAGCTGGGTGCCCGGGTCCAGCACGCGCTGCGGGCCTTTACCCCCGACGACCAGCAGGCGCTGTCCAAGACCGTGCGGACCTACCCGAAAACCGATGTCTACGACCTGGAGTCGGCGCTGACCTCGCTGGGAATCGGCGAGGCCGTCGTCACCGTGCTGTCCGAAAAGGGTGCGCCCACACCGGTGGCGTGGACCCGCATGCGGGTGCCCCGGTCGCTGATGGCCTCGATCGGGACCGATGCGATTTCCGCTGCGGCCAAATCGAGTCCGCTGCAGGCGAAGTACGGCCAAACGGTTCAGCAACCGGCGCAGCCCCCGGAGGCTCCGCAACCCCAACCCGGGCCGCAGCCGCCGAAAGCCCAGTCCGAGTATCCGCCGGTCCCACCAAATGACCCGGTTCCGCCGATGCCCGAGCCGGCGGAGCCGAAGGGCCCGGCCATGTGGGAGGAAGTGCTGAGTAACCCGACGGTGAAAAGCGGCATCAACACGGCGATACGTGAAGCGGTCCGCAATCTCTTGGGCACCGGACGCCGCCGGAAGTAACGGCTACTGTAGACATCCCATGGCCGTAGGTTGTCAAGCGGCGTGGGTGATTTGGCGGTGTGCCCAGGCGGTGTGCTCGTTGTAGTGGGTGTGGTGGCGTAAGCAGCCGTGCAGGATGCCGACGAGTCGGTTGCCCAGGGCGCGTAGGGCTTGGTGGTGTAGGTCGCCGGCGGCGCGGTAGTGGTCGTAGTAGGCACGGGCTCCTGGGCTGTTCTGCAGCGCGCAGAGGGCCCGGTGGTCGATGGCGTCGTAGAGACGGCGGTTGCGGACGCGGCGGGCCAGCACGGCGCGTCTCTTGCCCGAGGCGACCGTCAGGGTGATGTTCCGGCATAGTTTTTGCGAGACTTGGCGGTGGTGTAGCGGTCGGGGTCATCTCCGAACTCACCGAGCACCCGGGCGCCGAGGATGACACCGTGTCCTGGCAGGGAGAGGTAGATGTCGGCGTCCGCTTGACCAACGCCCTTCCGTTCGGTCAGCTCAGTGTGCAGAGCGCAGGGCTTGGAGTGGTGTTTGGCCGTACGTCGTTTTGTGCGCGTTTGCGAACCGGCTGAGGTGGGTGAACCCCCAGCGGTGCGCGATCGTGGCGACGGTGCTGTGGGAGGGATCTGCGGACCGCAGATCGCGGTGGGCGCGGCGGAGCCGGACCACGCGGACGTAGGCCATCGGTGACATGCCCAGGTGACGCTGGAATCCCTCCTGCAGCGTGCGCACGCTGACGTGGCATTGCCTCGCCACTGTCGAGGTGGTCAGCGGCAGGTGCGGTCCGGCCTCGATGATGTCCATCGCGTCACGGACCGCCGCCGGCCGGCCAGGTTCAGCAGGTGCGGCAAGTGCTTGGCGATAAGGGTGCTCGGCCACCAGCAACAAGCCGTGGATCAGGCTCTCCACCAACGGCTCCCAGACCACAGCATGGCGCATCACGCTGTCCGGACCGTCGAGCTGACGGTGGGCCATCAGCAGTAGCCGTACCCAGCTGTGGGCAGCACCCGCCTCCACCGGCAGTGCTGCGTTGAACGGGATGGAAGAACCTACCGGGCTGCCGACCAGTGTCTCGAGTGCTCGCTCGACTGCAACTTGGTCGATCTTCACCGCCAAATGGCGACTGCCGCCGGGCCACCGATCCACCGTCAGCTCTCCGTCGGGCCGATAAACCGAGGCCACTGCGGGAGTCGAGGTCAGCTGCTGTCCCCGATGCCGCGACTCCAGCCAACCTGTGAGGGGAATACAGACGTGATAGTCGGCGCGAGTCTCGTCGAAACCGAGTCCAACGTCTGTCTCATAGGTGATGTCGCCCACGGTGATCGGCCCCACACGGGTAACGCGTTGGGTCAGGCCGAAGCCGTCCGAACGTCCCAGCAGCCTGAGTCGATGCGGGTAGAAGGCAGCTTCGCAGAGGTGAATCGCCCTGTCTGGTGACGTTGTCCGAAACCACGGATCCGACTCCGCTACCTGCGGAACGTCACTCATCGCTGTTCCCATCATTTCGTCACTCCCAACCAACCAGGTCAGTCTGGTGAACCACGAACCACGTAGCCGATAAGTTCAACTCCGGACACGTCGCTGTCGTGGCTCATAGGGGTCGCAAATTGCCGTCAGCGACGACCATCGGAGCTTCCGGGTGGTTGACGGTGCCGAAGCGCCGTGCAGGGTGCCCTTCAGGATTGCCTTCCACGGTGCCCACGTCGTTACCGCTGACCCCCATCAACGCTTCCCGCCAGCCCCACTTCGCGCTACATGCCTGAGGTGACCCGTTGTTTCACAGAGTTGCTGGCGCATCCGCACGCATGACGGACACCCGTGATCACCCATGCGACAGGATGCGACATCCTCCGCTCAACGCGAATCATTAGCCAAATAGCGCGGCTCGGCCGCGGTCGGGGGCACCCCGCGCCATCCGCAGCCAAAGTGGGGGTATGCCAGAGCTGAGATCACGCGCCCGTGACACCGACTTTTCCCTGATCGATTTGCCCCGCACCGAGCCTATCGACGATCCGCAGGCGTACCTGCAGGCCGTTTTACAGTGGCATTTCGGGCTGGATACCGGATCGCGCTATTGGCTCAAGCGCGCCGAGGCGCTGGACTTCAACCCGCTGACCGACGTCAAGACGTTCGAGGATCTGTCGCTGTTCCCCAACATCGTCGACGAGCTGCGCGAAGTCGATGTTCGTGACCTGGTGCCGGCCGGGTATGGGCCCAACCCGCCCATTCCGGCTGTTTACGAGAGCGGTGGTACCACCGGTGCACCCAAGCGGGTGATCGTCATGCCCGAGTGGGAGGAACAATTCACGGCGTGGTATGCCGCCGATCTGCTCAAGCAGCCGGGTCTTCGGGACAGCGGGTTGCTGATGGTGGGGCCCTCAGGTCCGCATATGTTCGGGCAGATGCAGCGGCGGGTGGCGGTGCTGCTGAATTCGGTGTTGTTCACCATCGACCTGGATCCGCGGGGGGTGAAGAAGCTCGTCGCCCGCGGGGCGGTGGATCAGGCCGCGGCCTATGTCGATCACATCATCGAGCAGGCCGGCCACATCCTGCGCACCCAGGACGTCACCGTGCTCACCACGACGCCACCGCTGCTGGAGGCGATCGCCCGCGACGACGACCTGCTCGACGTGATCAACGGCAAGGTTCTCCGCATCCAAGGCGGCGGGGCACATTTCGATGAGGACACCCGCGCCATATTGCGAGAAATCTTTCCGAATGCGAAAGTG
>NZ_JAOPWB010000181.1 GCF_025965855.1 Mycobacterium sp.
CTCCGATCCTTGCCATCGAGATTGCGCAGAACAAGGCTTACACAGCTCTGTTCGGTCTCTCCACGCACGACCTTTTCAACTCTATCCAAGGCGACCCGTCGCTTTTGGCTGGGATGCCCACGCTTGCCCGTGTGGCGGCGTGGGGAGGAGGGTTTCCAATCAAGGTGGACGGAGAGATTGTCGGCGCGATCGGGCTGAGCGGGGCTCCCACGGTGCAGGACGACATCGATTGCGCGCGAGCAGCCCTAGCGCTCCTACCCGATGCGGTGTCGGCTGAGTAACAAGGGCGACCGTATTCACACGCACTAGCGAACGCAGTTCGTCGCTGTCGGGCTTATTCCACATGACCACTGACACACACCAAACGGCGCTTGCGTGACCTCTTACGAAGGTTCAACGGGCACCGCGGGCTGTAGTACGGCGCCGGTCGTGACGCTACTCAGGTCGGAGGCGAGAAACACGACCGCATTCGCAACTTCGTCCCTCTGCGCCAGTCGTCCCAGCGAAAGTCCTTTACTGCGTTGACTTTTGGACGGTAATGAGGCTCCAGGTTCGCAGCAGGTAGCTCGTTTTTCACTGCGCGTTCAGCTGTTGGGGAACAGTCGCGCATTGGCGAGGAAGACTTCTGCATGTTGCGAATGTGCGGCGTGGCTGGCGTCGGGAAGTATCAAAAGTCTGGCATCGCAAAGGTTCTCTTCGAGGACGATGGCGTTCATCGAGTCAACGACGATGTCTTTGGCGCCGTGAACGATCAACGTTGGCTGCCGGATCGTGCTGAGCATGGCGTAGCGGTCTGTGGTCGGGATTTCACCCCATTCACGGATCGCACGCAACTGAGCGGCGGCGGCCGTCATGGTGACTGGCGTATCGCGATCCGCCTCGCGGCGGTTGAGGCGGTCCAGATATGCGTGACCCGCGGCCTGGCTGGCGTCGCTCGGCGTGAAGAACGAATTCAGAAGCAAGGCTACGGGGTCATTGAGCTCGTCTATCGAGAGTTCGGTGAAGGTCATCTTCTCGCCGCCGCGTGGCCCTGTCCCGCACAGGATCATGCGACGAAACATCTCCGGATGAGACGAAGCGATCTGCTGCGCGACCATTCCACCGAGCGAAAAACCCAGGAAGTCAACGGTTGTCAGGCCCAAGGCGTGCAGGAAACCGACGCAGTCAACGGCAAACTCGGCTACAGTCGCCGGGGTGGCGCCAGCCGAGCTTCCGACTCCCGGGTAATCGAACGTGATCACGTCACGGTCGGCAGCTAAGCCGTCAACAATGAGGGGATCCCAGTCGTCCATGTTCGCGGCGAAGTAGTTCGCGAGGACCAGCGGTATGTGACCGCGATTGCCCACGCGCCGGTAGGCGAAGTCGATACCGCTCGCGGCGCGCACGACATCGGTCGGTGTCTGGGAGTACGTGCGCATTGGCGGTGTGTTCACAAGCGGCCGTCCTTCCCTCTTTTCATGTCGGTCAGGCCTCGTTGGATGGGAATGCCTTCGCGGCGACGTTAGATCGGTTCGGGCACAGTCCGTCCGGTGGCGGACGACTCGTGCACACCGTGCACATTTCTGGGCACGCGGTGAGGCGTTCTACGTTGAAACGCCAGCTCGGTTGGGCCGGGCTCTGGGCGCACCGGTCTGCCCGGTGGGAGACTCGGCATCGCCCCCACACGCGGCTCGCCTGAGCCGGCGCAGCCGCCGACGCGCTTGCGACAACGGCGGTATCCATTCAAGTGCTGGCGGCGTTGCTGCTTCTCCACGCCGATTGACAGTCCGGATCAATCGGTCCACGCTTGGTCTGAAACGATCAATCCACGGCGGAGGCGAGCGGTGTCGAGGGTGAAGTTTGTCGGCCTCCCCGGCGCAGCTACCACGTCATCCAGCAGCGTTATGGCGCGCTGGTGACCGTCGTCTTCGACGCCCGGCAGATCCCGAAAGCCGACCGCGCGGAGGCGGTGCGTGCGACGGTCGCAGAGCATTTGGTGCCGGTGGAGATCGATTTCGCGGCTGACCGCGGCCCCGCGGCGCGCATAGCGATCACCGACTTGGCGGCGCTCACGGTTTGGACCTCGGCCTGTACTGCGGTGAAGGTGCACCGCACCGCGGCACAAACCCACGACGACTTCACACCGAGCATCTTCATGGGTTTGCAGATGACAGGATCCTGTCTGGTGGCCCAGCACGGGCGGGAAGCCATCCTGCGCCCTGGTGATGTGGTCATCTACGACTCAACATCACCATGGGTCATTTCTGATGTCGACGGGATCCGCCAGCACAAGTTCCGGATACCACTGGACCGATTAGCGTTGCCGGCCGATGTCATCCGGCGGGTCTGTGCGGTCAGCTTGAGTCCGGGGCATCCGATCACCGATCTGGCCGCGACCTATTTGCACCGGCTGGCGCTGCGGCCACGGGTGTTCGATCGGCCGGGCGGCGACCTGGTCAGCCAACCCAGCATCGAGTTACTGCGCGCGGTAATCACCACCCATCTGGACGCCGTCGAGTTGGGCAAGGAGTCGCTGCACGCCACGCTGGTCGTGCGGATCATGGAATACGTTCGCACCCATCTGCGTGAACCCGACCTCAGCGCCGGCCGCATCGCCGCCGAGCACCACATATCGGTGCGGCAGCTCTACCGAATCCTGGCCGACGAAGGCATTTCGCTCGGAGACTGGATCCGCGCGCGACGACTCGAGGAATGCCGCAAAGACCTCGCCTCGACGGGCGCAGGTGATCCCATCTTCGCGGTTGCCCGCCGGTGGGGGTTCACCGACCCCTCCAGTTTCGCGCGGATGTTCCGGGCCACGTTCGGCATGTCACCGCGCGAATGGCGTGAGACCAACCGCCGCCCAACTCACTGACCGTCGCGGCCCACTAGGCGCGGTGCCTCGTCGTGTGCCCAACGTCTGTGCACCGTGTGCCAGGTCCGGTTACGGCCGCACGTTTTGCCCCCACACCGAACTAGCGTCAGAGTCACCACCGCTCTGCTGCGAGGTGTGGCCGAATCCAACGATGGGGCAGATCATGGCGGACCGCGACCGTCAACCGGCCCGGGAGTCCACCGGAGCGTCGCCGTCGTCGGGGTCCGCGTCGGCCGTGCCGCAACTGAGCGGGGCCCAGTTCGACCGCATGACGGCCTACGGGGTGGCGCAACCGGTGCAGGTGGGCGACGTCGTGTTTGGCCCCGGCGACGTCGACTACGACTTGATCCTGGTCGAGTCGGGGTGGATCGAGATCATCAGCCCGGCCACCGGCGACGAACCGGAGTCGGTGGTCGCCCGGTACGGGCCCGGGGGGTTCCTGGGCGAATTGAACTTCCTGACCGGCCAGACGGCCTATCTGATGGCGCGGGTCACCGAGGCCGGCCGGATCCATCGGATCACCCGCCAGCAGTTTCGGCGGGTGATGGCCGCCGAACCCGACCTGTCCGATATCTTGTTGCGCACCTTCCTGGCCCGGCGCGACCTGCTACGCGATGGACCCGCGGCCCGCGCCATCGCCATCCTGGGCAGCGAATTGTCGGCCGATAGTCTGGCGCTGCGTACCTTCGCCGCCCGTCAACGCCTGGCCCACCTGTGGCTGGATGCCGACAGTGCCGCAGGACGGGCGCTGGCCGCTTCCGCGCAGATCACTGGCGCGGATCTGCCCGCGGTGATCACCGGCCACCGGGTGCTGCGCCGCGCCACCACCGGGCAGATGGCCCAGGCGCTGGGCTTGGCGTACCGGCACACCGGGACCAAGCCCTCAGACCTGACCGTGATCGGCTCCGGGCCGGCCGGGCTGGGCGCCGCCGTCTACGGCGCCTCGGAGGGGCTAAACACCGTCGTCCTGGACGCGGTCGGCCTGGGCGGGCAAGCCGCCGCCAGCTCCCGCATCGAGAACTATCTCGGCTTCCCCTCCGGGCTCAGCGGCCAGGAGCTGACCCAACGCGCGGCCCTACAGGCGATGAAATTCGGCGCCCAGCTCTCCAGCCCGTGTCGGGTGGTCGACCTAGACACCGACGGAGCCCACCTGAGCGTGATGCTCAGCGACGGCACCACCGTCGAGTCCCGCGCCGTGCTGATCGCCACCGGGGTGCGCTACAAGACGCTGCCGTTGGAGCGCTGGATCGACTTCGAAGGAGCGGGAATCTATTACGCGGCAACCGAACTGGAAGCTCGCGCGTGCCGCACCGAACCGGTGACCGTGGTGGGTGGGGCGAACTCCGCCGGACAGGCCGCCCTGTACTTGGCGTCGCGCGGCTGCCAAGTGACTTTGGCGGTGCGTGGATCAGACGTGGCCGCCACCATGTCGTCGTATCTGCTGGGACGGCTGCGAGCAGATCCCCGCGTCACGATCCGAGCCGACACCGAAGTCACCGGCCTGTCCGGTGGGTCGTCACTGCAGCGCATCACCCTCACCAACAATTCCACCGGTGACATAGCGGAACACCTATGCGCCGGCCTGTTCTGTTTCATCGGCGCGCGACCGGAAACCGAGTGGCTTGCCGACCTTGCCCTCGACAGGGCGGGCTTCATCCGCACCGACGCCCAGCTGGATCCCGAAGAACTCGGCGCCACCTGGGCAGCGCTGGGGCGCACACCGCTGCCGTTTGAGACCAGCATGCCCACCGTATTCGCCGCCGGAGACGTCCGCCTGACCTCGGTGAAACGCGTGGCCTCCGCCGTCGGAGAAGGCGCAAGCGCAGTGCGGTCCATCCACACCGCGCTCGGAGCACACCCCTAAGCGGCCATCACCGGCGGGCTCACCGGCGCGCACGCACACATCACGACCCACTACCACGGCGCGGGACAACGACGCAGCAACGCTCTCCCACCGGGCAGACCGGCGCGCTGAGCGGCGCCTAACCGAGCTGGCGTTTCAACGTGAAACTGCTCACCGTGTGCCCAGACGTGTGCATGGCGTGCATGAGTTGTCCGCCACCGGACTGCGTGCGCCCGAACCGATCTAACGTCGCTGTGAAGGCCTTCCCCATCCACCCAGGCCGGGCCATATCGACGACGGGACAGCTCATGCCACAGCCCGACGCAGGTCCCGCAATCGCAATTTTTGGGCCAGTTCATCGGCTCGAATTCCGGAATGGAAGGTGCACCTACCGCGTTGTTGGACAGATCGGTCTAAACGTTGTGCGGTCGATGGTCGGCACACCACCGAAAGGCGAGAGATGACGCTGACAACTGAGAGCGGTCTTGACGGCGAGTACGTGCCAAGCCCGACGGAAAGCGTACGCACGCAGGTGGCCGACTATGAGGCCAGCGGCGGCGTCAAGGGCGCAACGCTGGAGGGTCGGCCGGTGGTGATCCTGACGTCGGTGGGCGCGAAATCGGGCAAGGCCCGCAAGTACCCGGTGATGCGGATCGTCGACGGTGACCGGTACGTGGCGGTGGCGTCAGCGGGCGGGTCGCCCACCAACCCGTCCTGGTACGCCAATCTGGTTGCCCACCCCCGGGTGCGCCTTCAGGACGGCGCCAATGTGCGGGAGTTCGCCGCCCGCGAGGTCACCGGCGACGAGAAGCGCTATTACTGGACGGTTGCCGAGCGGTTCTGGCCGCACTTTCCCGAATATCGACGCCTGGCAGGCGGCCGCGACATCCCGGTCATGGTGTTGGAGCCCATCGCGCCGCGCACGCCAGTTACCGCGGTTGTCCGAAACAGCAATACCCCTATCCCCTACGAAGGAGGCACGGCGATGACGACAGCAGCAGAAGAGCGCAACAAAGCGTTCGTTCTGGAGGCGTTCGACACGTTGTTCAATCAGCGGGACTACGCTGCGGCGCAGCGGTTCTGGTCACCTGATTACATCCAGCACAGCGCGCACATCGAGCCGGGACGTGAGGGCCTGTTCGAGCTCGTGAAGGCCTCACCGCCAGACATGCGCTACGAGAACGGCTTGATGGTCGCGAACGGCGACTATGTGATGCTGCACGGCCGATTCACCGACATCGGGCAACCCGCCAACTGGATAGCGGCCGACATCGTGCGGCTCGAAAACGGTCTACTCGCCGAGCACTGGGATGTCATCCAAGATGAAGCGACACAGGAAGAGTCCATCAGTGGGCTACCCATGTTCGGCGAGACCTTCCCGACCCGGGCCTGAGGCGGTGCCGGCCACCCGCCCGGACGCGAAATGGCTTCGCACCATGACGATTCCGGCGCCCCGACAGCGTTGGCGGGGCAACGGACGCCGCAGAAGCACGTCCACCACACAATAGGACAATTGGAGGGTCAACTGATGGCAAGACTGGATGGCAAGATCGCCGTGATTACCGGCGGGAGCAGCGGTAT
>NZ_JAOPWB010000034.1 GCF_025965855.1 Mycobacterium sp.
CCGTCCCCGCCGGTGGTGGCGCCCACGCCGCCGCGGCCGCCGGCCCCGCCGGCGCCCTGGACGGGATTCGAGTTGCCACCGCTACCGCCGTTACCGCCGTGTCCCGTGACGCCGGTGCCGCCGGCGCCGCCGAGGCCGCCGTTACCGGAGATTCCGCCCGCGGTGCCGCCGTTGCCGCCGTCGCCCGTGCTGCCGGTGCCGCCGGGGCCACCGGGGCCGCCGTTGCCCCACAGCAAACTGCCGCAGCCGGCCCCACCGGTCCCACCGGTTCCGCCGTCCCCGCCGGGGCCCCCGAACCCGCCGGAGCCCAACAGCCCACCGGTCCCGCCGGGCCCCCCGGTCCCACCTGTTCCAGCGGGCCCCGCGGCGCCGCCGGCGCCACCGGCGCTGCCGTGGGTCTGATCGGGTCCGCCGAAGCCGAGCAGCCCGCCGGCCCCGCCGGGGCCGCCGTTACCCCCGTGGGTGAGGCCGTATCCGCCGGTGCCGCCGACACCGCCGCCGCCAAACAGCAGCCCGGACCCGCCCGCTCCGCCGTTACCGCCGGTGCCGGTCGGGCTGGCCCCACCGGCCCCGCCCGGTCCGCCGATGCCGAACAAACCGGCCGCCCCGCCGTTGCGATCACAAACGACATCGGACACCTCCCCCGGGTCCGCCGGCGGCCGATCGGACGACCGGCAAGAGCGCAGCATATGCGAACCGCGAGGCGACATGCCGGGTTTGGCAAGAACATCGGCGGGCCGGCTCCTGGAGAGTCAGTCCACCCGGGTGGCGTGAACCTCCCAGAACGGGGCGTGCACCCGGCCGTTGGTCAGCCACGGCTCCATCGCCCGGAACCGCTCCAGCAGCGGCTGCACCTGGTCGGCCATGTCGGGATTGCGCGCGGCCATCATCTCGATGGTCTCGGTACTCAGGTTGACCAGATAGGTCGTCGGGCCCAGGTAGGTGATCTCCCAGCCGCCGATCGGCAGCACGTCACGAAAGTCGTTCTCGGACAACGACCGCATCATTGTGAAGCCATTGACGTCGTGCTCGCCGAACTCGAACATGTACAGTCGCGCCCCCGGCTTGGTCGCCCGGTGCAGCGCCCGCACATACGCCTTCTGCAGGTCGGGATCGGTGCTGAAGGTGTGGTAGAAGGCGCAGTCGACGACGGTGTCGAACCGGTCGTCGAATCCGTCCAGCTCGGTGGCGTCGGCCAGCTCGAAATTCACGGACACCCCGGCCTTTTGGGCGTTCTCCCGGGCCCGCTCCAGGGCGCCCGCCGACCCGTCGACGCCGGTCGCCGAGTAGCCCTGCGAGGCGTAGTAGATCGCGTGGTGGCCCGGGCCGGTGCCCGGGTCGAGCACCTCACCCTTGATCGCGCCCAGCGCAACCAACCGCTGGACCACCGGCTGCGGACCGCCGATGTCCCACGGCGTGGCGGCCGGCAGGCCGTGCGACAGCCGGTCGTCGCGGTACATCTCCTCGAAGCGGGTCGGATCGGTCGGGTCGAATTGGGTCATGGCAGCGCGTTCACCAACTGCTCGACCGGCACCCGCGGCCCGGTGAAGAACGGCGTCTCCGCGCGGGTGTGCCTGCGGGCGTCGGTGGCGCGCAGCTCGCGCATCAGGTCGACGATGCGGTCCAGTTCGGGGGCCTCGAACGCCAGGATCCATTCGTAGTCACCCAGCGCGAAGGCCGGCACGGTGTTGGCGCGGACGTCCTTGTATTCGCGGGCGGCCATGCCGTGCTCGGCGAGCATGCGGCGGCGTTCCTCGTCGGGCAGCAGGTACCACTCGTAGGACCGCACGAACGGATACACGCAGATGTAGGCGCCGGGCTCCTCGCCGGCCAGAAACGCCGGGATGTGGCTCTTGTTGAACTCCGCGGGCCGGTGCAGCGCCACGCTGCTCCACACCGGCGAGCAGGCCCGGCCCAGCGTGGTGGTGCGCCGGAAATCGGCGTAGGTCGCCTGCAGCGCTTCGACGCGTTCGGCGTGGGTCCAGATCATGAAGTCGGCGTCGGCGCGCAGGCCGGCCACGTCGTAGAGGCCGCGTACCACGACGCCGCGCTCCTCCTGCAGCTTGAAAAAGGTCGACGCGTCGTCGATGACGGCCGCGCGCTCCTCGCCGAGCGCGCCGGGCCGCACCGAGAACACCGAGAACATCAGGTAGCGAAGCTGCGAGTTCAGGGCCGCAAAGTCCAGTTTGGAATCGGGTTTGGCCATGGAACCTATCGTGCCACTTCGGCGTCTAAGCCCTCGACGGCCCTGACGACGCGCTCGGCCGCCCGGCCGGCCGCCCCGACGCACGCGGGCACGCCGATCCCGTCGAGGTAGCCGCCGGCAACGGCGAGCGTCGGCGGCAGGCCTTCGCGCACCTCGGCGACCACGTCGGCGTGGCCGGGGCCGTACTGCGGCATCGCGTCGATCCAGCGCTGGACGCGGGCGTCGACGGGATCGACGGCCAGGTCGAACACGTCGACCAGGTCGCTCAACGCCCATCCCAGCAATTCGTCATCCGGGGTGCTGGCAGCCAGGTCGTCACCGAACCGCCCGAACGACAGCCGCAGCAGCTGCGTGTCCCCGCGCCACTTGCGCCCCCATTTTTGAGAAGACAACGTGATCGCCTTGGCGCGCAACGGCTCTCCGCTCGCGACCAGGACACCGGAGCACTGCGGGAACGGGGTATCGGCGGGCACCGCCAGGGCCACCACCACCGACGACGCGCTGTCGATCCGGCGTTCCGCGGCGAAGGTGCGCGGGGCGATCTCGTGGACCAGCGCCGCCAGCCGCCCGGCCGGGACGGCCAGGATGACCGCGTCGGCGTGCCAGCGAGCGCCGGTGCCGTCGAGCAGGGACCAGCCCGGCTCCGCGGGGTCGAGCCGTTCCACCGCGGCCCGGACCCAGCGCGGCCGGGCGCGCTCGACGAGCTCGTCGATCAGCACCTGGTAGCCCCCGTCGATCGCCCCGAAAACCGGCGCGCCGGTGGCCGGCGGCAACCCCCGCCGGACGGCGTCGGTCAAGCTGGCGGCGCCCCCGTCGAGGGCCGCCGCCACGCTGGGGGCGGCCGCGCGCAGGCCGATCGTCGCCGCGGAGCCCGCGTACACCCCGCTCAGCAGGGGATCCACCGACCGGGCCACGACCTGCGAGCCGAACCGGTCGCCGATCAATTCGGCCACCGAGGGGTCGCTGCCGGGTTGCCAGCCCAGTGGGCGGGCGGGCTCGGCGTGGATGCGCGCGACCGTCGCCTCGTCGACCAAGCCCGCCACCGCGGCCGCCGACGACGGGATTCCGACGACCGTGCCGGCGGGCAGCGGGTGCAACTCTCGCTCGCTGTAGATCAGCGGCCGGGCTCCGGTGGTGGCCAGCTGGCGCCCCGACAGGCCCAGCTCGGCCAGCAGCGCCGGCACCTCGGGTCGGCGCAGCACGAACGCCTCGGCGCCGAGGTCCATCGGGCGCCCGCCGACCTGCTCGGTGCGCAGGATGCCGCCGAGCCGGTCGGCGGGATCGAACAGCGTGATCGTCGCGTCAGCGCCGGCGGCCGCGCGGAGCCGGTATGCCGCCGTGAGCCCCGAAATTCCTCCGCCCACAACGCAATACGAGCGGGCCGTCATAGCGAATGGACCAGCGAAACCAGGTCGGTCAGCACGCCGGGGTCGGTCTCGGGCAGCACCCCGTGGCCGAGGTTGAAGACGTGGCCGGTGGCGCCGGCGTCGACGGCGCGGCGTCCGTCGTCGATGACCGCCCGCGCGGCGCGTTCGGCCACCGGCCAGCCCGCCAGCAGCACCACCGGATCGAGGTTGCCCTGCAACGCCGTGCCCGGTTCGACCCGGGCGGCGGCGTCGGCCAGGGAGGTTCGCCAGTCCACCCCGACGACGGTGGACTGGCCGGGTTTAATGCCGCACTTGAGCGCCGCGGACATGGCGCCGAGCAGTTCGGCGGTCCCGACCCCGAAGTGCGTCATGGGCACACCGTATTCGGACAGCGTCGCGAAAACCCTTGAGCTGTGCGGCGACACGTATCGGCGGTAGTCGGCCAGCGACAGCGTGCCCGCCCAGGAATCGAACACCTGGATGGCGTCCACGCCGGCCTCGACTTGCCCGCGCAGGAACGCGACGGTGAGGTCGGTCAGCTTCGACATCAGCGCGTGCCAGCTCGCCGGTTCGGCCAGCATCATCGCCTTGGTGCGCGCGTGGTTACGGCTGGGGCCGCCCTCGACGAGGTAGGACGCCAGCGTGAACGGCGCGCCGGCGAAACCGATCAGCGGAACGTCGCCCAGCTCGCCGATCAGCAGCGAAACCGCTTCGCATATCGGCTGAATCGCTTGCGGGTCAAGGGGTTTGAAGGCGTCGATGTCGGCGTCGGTGCGCACCGGGTGCGCGATCACCGGCCCGACGTCCGCGACGATATCCAGGTCGACGCCCGCGGCCCGCAGCGGCACCACGATGTCCGAGAACAAGATCGCCGCGTCGACGCCGTGGCGACGTATCGGCTGCAGCGTGATCTCGCAGGCCACCTCGGGCTCGAAGCAGGCCTCCAGCATGCTCTGCCGTTCGCGCAACGCCCGGTATTCGGGAAGCGAGCGACCGGCCTGCCGCATGAACCACACCGGCACCCGGCCGGGCTTGCGACCGGCGACGGTGGCCAGATACGGCGACTCGGTAAGGTCGCGACGAGTGCTCATCGTGCTCAATGCTGCCACGACCTTCAGGAGCGCCTCGACAATGCCCAAGCCGGTCATCTACGACGACTTCCCAAGCCTGCGCTGCGAACCCAGCGAAAGCGGAGTGCTGACCCTGGTTCTCGATGCCCCAGGGCTGAATTCGGTCGGCCCACAGATGCACCGCGACCTGGCCGACATCTGGCCGGAGATCGATCGCGATCCCGACGTGCGCGTCGTCCTGGTCCGCGGCGAGGGCAGGGCCTTCTCCTCCGGCGGCAGCTTCGACCTGATCGCCGAAACGATGGGCGACTACGAGGGCCGGATCCGGATCATGCGCGAGGCTCGAGACCTGGTGCTCAACATGGTCAATTTCGACAAGCCCGTGGTCTCGGCCATCCGGGGGCCCGCCGTCGGCGCGGGCCTGGTGGTGGCCCTGCTCGCCGACATCTCGGTGGCGGGCCGGACCGCCAAACTCATCGACGGGCATACCAAGCTCGGGGTGGCCGCGGGCGACCACGCCGCGATCTGCTGGCCGCTGCTGGTCGGCATGGCCAAGGCCAAGTACTACCTGCTCACCTGCGAGACGTTGCTCGGCGAGGAAGCCGAGCGCATCGGCCTGGTCTCCACCTGCGTCGACGACGACGACGTGCTGGCCACCGCCACCCGCCTGGCCGAGAACCTGGCGCGGGGCGCGCAGGACGCGATCCGCTGGACCAAGCACAGCCTCAACCACTGGTACCGCATGTTCGGGCCCACCTTCGAAACATCGCTCGGCCTGGAATTCCTCAGTTTCAGCGGCCCCGACGTCCATGAGGGCCTCGCCGCGCACCGCGAGAAGCGCCCGGCCCGATTCAACGGCGGAACGGCCGTCTGAGCAGGCATTATGTCCTTTGCGAGGCCCCGATAATCCCTGGTAACGGCTTGGTCGCGACGGGCGCGAAATTCGGCGCGCCTGTTTCGGCGTGTCGGTCGATAGGTCTACCGTCGAACGCTGTGACGTCAGGTGAACCGGCCCCATTCCGCGAGGCGGTAGCGGCGATGAACGCCGTAACCGTGCGGCCGGAGATCGAGCTGGGCCCGATCCGTCCGCCGCAGCGCCTTGCGCCCTACAGCTACGCCCTGGGGGTCGAGGTCAAGCATCCCGACCTCGAGATCGTCCCGGAGCGATCCGAGGGCGACGCGTTCGGCCGGCTGATCCTGCTCTACGACCCGGACGGCGCCGACGCGTGGGACGGGACGATCCGGCTGGTCGCCTACATCCAGGCCGACCTGGATCCCAGCGAGGCCGTCGATCCCCTCCTGCCGGAGGTGGCGTGGAGCTGGCTGGTCGACGCGCTGGAGTCGCGCCTCGAGCACACCACGGCCCTGGGCGGCACCGTCACCGCCACCACATCGGTGCGCTACGGCGACATCTCCGGACCACCCCGCGCCCATCAGTTGGAGCTGCGGGCGTCGTGGACGGCGACCACCCCCGACGTCGGGGCGCACGTCGAGGCGTTCTGCGAGGTGCTGGAGCACGCCGCGGGCCTGCCGCCGTCCGGAGTCACCGACCTGAGCTCGCGGTCACGCGCCTGACATGGGCGAACCGGGGGCCCCCGGGCCCGACCGCACCGCGCCCGACAGCACCCCACCCGAACCCACCCCGCTACTGCACCCGGCCGACGGGGTTCCCGATCTCGCGGTCAGCGTCCGTCAGATCGAGGCGGCCGCGCGACTCCTGGACCGCGGGCGGGGCCCGTTCGCGGTGGACGCCGAGCGGGCCTCGGGTTTCCGCTACTCCAACCGGGCCTACCTGATCCAGATCCGGCGGGCCGGGTCCGGCACCGTGCTCATCGACCCCGTCAGCCACGGCGGCGACCCGCTGACGGCGCTGCGGCCGGTCGCCGAGGTGCTGGGCACCGACGAATGGATCCTGCACTCCGCCGATCAGGACCTGCCGTGCCTGGCCGAGGTCGGCATGCGGCCGTCGGCGCTGTACGACACCGAGCTCGCCGGACGGCTGGCCGGCTTCGACCGGGTGAACTTGGCGACCATGGTCCAGCGGCTGCTGGGTCTCGGGCTGGCCAAGGGCCACGGCGCGGCGGACTGGTCCAAGCGCCCGCTGCCCGCCGAATGGCTCAACTACGCGGCCCTGGACGTGGAATTGCTCATCGAGCTGCGCGCCGCCATCTCCGATGAGCTGGCCCAGCAACACAAAACCGATTGGGCCGCACAGGAATTCGACTATCTGCGGAGCGCGGGCGCCCGGGAGATCACGCGACGGGACCGCTGGCGCCGGACGTCCGGGATCCATCGGGTGCGTGACCGGCGCGCGCTGGCCGCGGTCCGCGAATTGTGGACGGCGCGCGACCGCATCGCCCAGCGCCGCGACATCGCACCCCGCCGCATCCTGCCGGATTCGGCCATCATCGACGCCGCGATCGCCAACCCGAAGACGGTCGAGGGCCTCGTCGCGTTGCCGGTGTTCGGTGGGCGCAACCAGCGCCGCAGCGCCGAGATCTGGTTGGCGGCGCTGGAAGCGGCCCGGCAAAGCCAGAATCCGCCGGACGAGGCCGAGGCGCCCAACGGGCCCCCACCGCCATCGCGGTGGAGCAGGCGCAACCCCGAGGCCGCCGCGCGGCTGGAGGCGGCGCGGTCGGCGCTGGCGGAAGTGTCGCAGCGGGTGAGCGTCCCCACGGAAAACCTGGTCGCGCCCGACCTGGTGCGACGGCTGTGCTGGGATTGGGAGCCGGCGCCGGATCCCGACGGGGCCGTCGACGAGTTTCTGCGCGCCGGGCAGGCGCGGGCGTGGCAGCGGGAGCTCGTGGACCCGGTTTTGGCCCGGGCGTTGCAGCCGCCGGAAGGCACCGACACCGAAATCGACGGCATCGTGGAAAAGTTCGAGTGAACCGCGCGCTAATGTCGATTTCGGCGTGGACCGTTAGTCCAGGTGCTCCCGGATCTCGGCCTCGCTGACGGCGGCGCCCAGCGCCGCGACCCAACCGGTGACGCGGCGGGCGATGTCCTGGTCGGTCAGCCCGAAATCGGCGAGCACCTCACCGCGCGAGGCGTGGTCGTAGAACTGCTGCGGCAACCCGACGTCGCGGCAGGGCGTGTCGATCTCCGCGCGCCGCAGCGCGGCCGACACGGCCGACCCGACGCCGCCGTTGACGCCGTTGTCCTCGCACGTGACGACCAGCTTGTACTGGGCCGCCATTTCGACGACGCCGTCCGACACCGGCAGCACCCAGCGCGGGTCGATCACCGTCACACCGATTCCCTGGTTGTGCAGCCGCTTGGCCACCTGTAACGCCATCGGCACGAACGCGCCGACGCCGATGAGCAGCACGTCGTGGTTCAGCCCGGCCGCCGGCACCGCGAGCACATCAATACTCGACACACCAGCGCCGTGACGCTTGAGGGCCGGAATATCCTCGCCCACATCGCCTTTGGGGAAGCGGAGGGCCGTCGGCCCATCATTCATGTCGAGGGCCTCGCCGAGTTCTTCACGCAACCGGGTCGCGTCGCGGGGGGCGGCCACCCGGATGCCGGGCACGATGTTCAGCATCGACAGGTCCCATATGCCGTTGTGGCTGGCGCCGTCGTTCCCGGTGATCCCGGCCCGGTCGAGCACCATGGTGACGGGCAGCTGGTGCAGCGCCACGTCCATCATGATCTGGTCGAAGGCCCGGTTGAGGAACGTCGAATAGATGGCGACCACCGGGTGCATGCCGCCCATCGCCAGCCCGGCCGCCGACGTCATCGCGTGCTGCTCCGCGATGCCGACGTCGAACAAGCGATCCGGGAAGTGACGCCCGAACGCCGTCAGCCCGGTTGGGCCGGGCATCGCCGCGGTGATCGCGACGATGTCGCGGCGCTTCCTGGCGTAGCCGACGAGTGCGTCGGAGAAGGTCGCCGTCCAGCCCGGGCCGGCGATCTTGGTGGCCAGGCCGGTGGCCGGGTCGATCACACCGCAGGAATGCATCTGCTCGGCCTCGTCGTCCTCGGCCGGCGCGTAACCCATGCCCTTTCGGGTGCCGACGTGCACGATCACCGGGCGCCCGAAGCCGCGGGCGTGGCGCAGCGCGGCCTCCACCGCGCGCTCGTCGTGCCCGTCGACCGGGCCGACGTACTTCAGGCCCAGGTCGGTGAACAGCAGCTGCGGCGACAGCGAGTCCTTGATGCCGGCCTTCACGCTGTGCATGAAGCGGTAGGCGATCTGGCCGAACAGGGGCAGCGCACGCACCATGTCGCGGCCGCGCGCCAGCGCCTGCTCGTAGGCGGGCTGCAGACGCAGCGTGGCCAGGTGGTCGGCGACGCCGCCGATGGTGGGCGCGTAGCTGCGGCCGTTGTCGTTGACGACGATGATCACCGGGCGGCGCGAGGCGGCGATGTTGTTCAGCGCCTCCCAGCACATGCCGCCGGTGAGCGCGCCGTCCCCGACGACGGCCACCACGTGCCGGTTGCGGTGCCCGCTCAGCTCGAACGCCTTGGCCAGACCGTCGGCGTACGACAGCGCCGCGCTGGCGTGGCTGGACTCGACCCAGTCGTGCTCGCTCTCGGCGCGCGACGGATACCCCGACAGCCCGCCCTTCCTGCGCAGGCTCTCGAAGTCGTGCGCGCGCCCCGTCAGCATCTTGTGGACATAGGCCTGGTGGCCGGTGTCGAAGATGATCGGGTCGTGCGGCGAGTCGAACACCCGGTGCAGCGCCAGCGTCAGCTCGACGACGCCGAGGTTGGGCCCCAGATGCCCCCCGGTGGCAGCGACCTTGTGGATCAGGAACTCGCGAATCTCGGCGGCCAGATCGCGTAGCTGCTGTTGGGAAAGGTGCTCCAGATCAGCGGGCCCGCGGATCTGTTCCAGCATCCCGCTAGTTTACGCAGCGACCGCCGGATCACTAGCTTCTAACGAGGCCCAACCAGCCCGCGATATTGTCTCCACTATGCGCGCCGCGGACCTCGCCGAGGACTTCCCGGTCGTGACCGTGGAGTCCGATGCCCTCGATGCCGCCCGCCTGCTTGCCGAGCACCGCCTGCCCGGGATAGTCGTCACCGACAGCTCCGGGAAACCCTTCGCGGTGCTGCCGGCGTCTCAGGTGGTCCGGTTCATCGTGCCCCGGTACGTGCAGGACGACCCGTCGCTGGCCGGTGTGCTCAACGAATCCGTGGCCGACCGCGCCGCGGACAAGTTGGGCGGAAAGACGGTCGGCGACATGCTGCCCGACCACCTGACCAACGTGCCGTGGGCACACGCGGACGACACGATCATCGAGGTGGCCGCGGTGATGGCGCGGCTGCGCAGCCCCCTGATCGCGGTGGTCAAAGACAAGACATTGGTCGGCGTCATCACCGCATCGCGTCTATTGGCTGCGGCACTCAAACCCTGATCCCAAAGCCTTGAGCACACAGGACAATCGATGAGCGTCGTCGCGGTCGTCGTGTTCGTCGTCGCCTACGCGCTGATCGCGAGCGATCGCGTCCACAAGACGTTGGTGGCGCTGGCGGGCGCGGCGATCATGGTCGCCCTGCCGGTGATCGATTCCGACGACGTGTTCTACTCCCGCGTCACCGGAATCGATTGGGACGTCTTGTTTTTGCTGCTGGGCATGATGATCATCGTCAGCGTGCTGCGGCAGACCGGCGTGTTCGAATACACCGCGATCTGGGCCGCCAAGCGCGCCCGCGGCTCCCCGCTGCGCATCATGATCCTGCTGGTGCTGGTCACCGCGATCGCGTCCGCCCTGTTGGACAACGTCACCACGGTGTTGCTGATCGCCCCAGTCACGCTGCTGGTGTGCGACCGGCTCGCGATCGGCCCGGCGCCGTTTCTGATGGCCGAGGCGTTCGCGTCGAACATCGGTGGCACGGCGACACTGATCGGCGACCCGCCCAGCATCATCATCGCCAGCCGGGCGGGCCTGAGCTTCAACGACTTTCTGATCCACCTGACGCCGATAGTGATCATCATCATCGCGGTCTTCGTCGCAGTGCTACCCCGCCTGTTCCGGGGCGCGTTCGAAGTGGATCCCGAGCGGGTCGCCGACGTCATGTCGCTGGAGGAGCGCGAGGCCATCCGCGATCCGCGGCTGCTCATCAAGTGCGGCGTCGTGCTGCTGGCGGTGCTGACCGCGTTCGTCGCCCATGGGCCGCTGCACATGGCCCCGTCCATCGCGGCGCTGCTGGGCGCCGGCATCCTCATCGTGATTTCGGGGCTCGAACATTCCGACTATCTGTCCAGCGTCGAATGGGACACGCTGCTGTTCTTCACCGGGCTGTTCGTCATGGTCGGGGCCCTGGTCAAGACCGGCGTCGTCAACGACCTGGCGAAGGTGGCCACCGCCGCGACCGGCGGGCACGCCTTGTTCACGACGATGCTGATCCTGGCGGTGTCGTTCGTGTTCAGCGGCCTCATCAACAACGTTCCCTACGCCGCGACGATGGCACCGATCGTCGCCCAACTGATTCCGGCGGAGGGCCACGCCAACCCGCAGGCGCTGTGGTGGGCCCTTGTCCTCGGCACCGATCTCGGCGGCAACCTGACCGCCGTCGGGGCCAGCGCCAACGTCGTCATCCTTGGAATCGCCCGGCGCGCCGACAGCCCCATCTCCTTTTGGGAATTCACCCGCAAGGGTGCTGTGGTCACGGCGATCTCGGCTGGGCTCGCGGCGGTATACCTGTGGCTGCGGTATTTCGTGATGAGCTGACTCGAGACTGCAGCGACGGCGCCGAGCCTGCGTGTAGAGCGCCCGAAACGCCTTGAGGCACACCCTGAGCGCAGTCTCGACGCGGAGCCGAGCCTCAGCGCGTCAGCAGCGCCACGCATTCGGTGTGGTGGGTCAGCGGGAACGCATCGAACACCCTGATCTCCTCGACGGCGTAGCCGTGGCCGCGGTAGAGGCCGATATCGCGCGCGAAAGACGCCGCCTCGCAGCCGATGTGGACCACGCGCGGGACGCCGGCCCCGGCCAGCAGGTCGATGACGTCGCGCCCGGCACCGGCCCGCGGCGGATCCAGCACCGCGACTTCGGCTCTTGAGGCGCTCGCGCCTCGCGCCGTCAGCGCCCGGCGGACCGAATCGGTGACGACGGTGACCTGCGGCAGGTCCGCCAGCGCGGTTCGAGCGGCCCGCGTCGCCGAGCGCGAGGTGTCGATGGTCAAGACCTGACCCGATTCCCCCACCGCATCCCCGAGCGCGGCGGCGAAAACGCCGGCGCCGCCGTAGAGATCCCAGACGGTCATGCCGGTGCTGGGTTGCGCCCAGTCGGCGACCAGATCGCTGTAGACCCCGGCCGCGTCCCGATGCGCCTGCCAGAACGCGGTGACCGGCACCCGCCAGCTGCGCGCGCCCACCCGCTGCACCGCCTCGTAGCCGCCTTCGGCCACCGTCGTCGCGGTCTGCCCGCCCTGTCGCAGGGTGCGCACCACGTGGCGCTCGCCGTCGTCGTCGAGGGCCACGTGCAGCTGCGCGCCCGGGGCCAACTCGGCCTTGAACAAACCCTCAGCGAGCCCGTCCAGCATCCCCGCCGGCAGCTGCGCGCAGCGCAGGTCGGTCACCAACTCGTCGCTGTGGTACCGGTGGAAGCCGGGCCGGCGATCCGCGCCCACGTCGAGCCGGACCCGGGTGCGCCAACCGGTGGGGCCGGAATCCGACAATGGTTCGGCCCCCGCCTCCGCTCCGCTCCAGCGGTGTCCGCCCAGCCGTTGCAACTGATTGGCCACGACTTGGGCCTTGAGAGCCCGGGTCGCCTCGGGCGTGGCGAACGCCAGGTCGCAGCAGCCGGCGCCGTCGACCCCGGCGATCGGGCACAGCGACGCGACCCGATCCTGCGACGGCTCGATCACCTCGACAACCTCTGCGTGCCAATAGGAGCCGCGCTCGGCGGTGACGCGCACCCGCACCCGCTCGCCGGGCAGCGCGTAGCGGACGAACACGACCCGGCCCTCGTGATGCGCGACGCAGCTTCCCCCGTTGGCCGGAGCGCCGGTGACCAGCGTCAGTTCGTTGGGCGTCAACTCAGTGCTCAGTCGAAGATTCCGCGGCGGGCGTCGCCGGGCGCCGCGTGCGGCTGGAGTGCCTCGAGTCGCTCCGACGAAGTCAATTGCCACGGAACGGAAGTCACCATCACGTTGGGCATGAACAGCAACCTGCCCTTGAGCCGCAGCGCGCTTTGGTTGTGCAGCACCTGCTCCCACCAATGGCCCACCACGTACTCGGGGATGAACACCGTCACCACGGTGCGCGGCGAATCCTTGCTGATCCGTTTGACGTAATCGAGTATCGGGCGGGTGATTTCACGGTACGGCGAGGCAATGACCTTGAGCGGCACACTGATATCGCTTTCCTCCCACTTGTGCACCAGATCGCGGGTTTCCGCGTCGTCGACGCTGACCGTGAGGGCCTCGAGCACGTCCGGACGGGTGGCACGCGCGTAGGCCAGCGCACGCAGCGTCGGCAGGTGCAGCTTCGACACCAGCACCAGGGCATGATTGCGGCTCGGCAAGACCACATCGTGCTGGGCGGCGGCCTGCTCCTCCAATTCCCGCCTGACGGTGTCGTAGTGCCGGTGGATCATCTTCATGATGAGGAACAGCAAACTCATCGCGAAGAGGGCGATCCACGCTCCCGCGGCGAACTTTGTGACCAGGACGACCACTAGCACCGCACCGGTGGAAAGCAATCCGACCGTGTTGACCACCCGCGAGCGCATCATCTTGCGCCGCACCCGCGGATCGGTCTCGTTGCGCAGCAACCGGGTCCAGTGCCGGACCATGCCGATTTGGCTCAGCGTGAACGAAATGAACACGCCGACGATGTAGAGCTGAATCAGCGCGGTCACCTCGGCGCGGAACGCGATGATCGCCAACAGGGCCGCCGCCGACAGGAACAGGATGCCGTTGGAGAACGCCAATCGGTCTCCGCGCGTGTGCAATTGGCGCGGAAGATAACTGTGCTGCGCCAGGACCGAACCCAGCACCGGGAACCCGTTGAACGCCGTGTTGGCCGCCAGCACCAGGATCAGCGCGGTCACCGTGGCGATCAGCAGGAACCCGAGGTGGAAGCTGCCGAACACGGTATCGGCCAGCTGGGTGACCAACGTCTTCTGGTAGTAGTTCGGCGGGGCGCCGCTCAGTTGCGTCGCCGGGTCCTCGACGATCTGAACCCCGATCTTCTCGGCCAGCACGATGATGCCCATCAGCAGAGTCACCGCGATGCCGCCCAGCATCAGCAGGGTCGTGGCGGCGTTGCGCGACTTGGGCTTCTCAAACGCCGGCACCCCGTTGCTGATCGCCTCGACACCCGTCAGCGCCGCGCACCCCGAGGAGAACGACCGCGCCACCAGGAACGCCAACGCCAAGCCGACGACCGGGCCGTGCGCGGCATGCATCTGGAAACCGGCGGACTCCGCCCGCAGCGGATTACCCAGCACGAAGATCCGGAACAGGCCCCACCCGATCATGGCGAGGACTCCGATGATGAACGCGTAGGTCGGCACGGCGAAAGCCACCCCGGACTCACGAATCCCGCGCAGGTTCAACGCCATCACAAGCAGGATGGCCGCCACGCAGAACAACACCTTGTGTTGGGCCACCATCGGGATCGCCGAGCCGATGTTCGACATCGCCGACGCCGTCGAGACAGCAACGGTGAGAACGTAATCCACCATCAGGGCGCTAGCGACCACGAGGCCGGCGGTGTCGCCGAGGTTGGTGGTGACCACCTCGAAGTCGCCACCGCCCGACGGGTAGGCGTGCACGTTCTGTCGGTAGCTGGCCACCACGACCAGCATGACCGCGGCCACAGCAAGACCGATCCACGGCGTCAGCGCGTAGGCGGTCACCCCGGCCACCGAAAGCATCAGGAAGATTTCCTCGGGGGCGTAGGCCACCGAGGACAGCGCATCGGAGGCGAACACCGGTAAGGCGATCCGCTTGGGCAGCAGCGTGTGGCTCAGCCGGTCGCTGCGTTGCGGCCGGCCGATGAGCAACCGGCGCGCAGCGGTCGAAAGTTTGGACACGAGAGCCAAGAGTAAGCCCAACCGGGCTTGGTAGCGTTCCGTAGGCGGAGTGTTCGGGACGGGCCGGACAGCGCAGGACGCAGCCGAGAGGACCTCAAGTGCGCGTGGTTGTGATGGGTTGCGGCCGGGTGGGCTCCTCGCTGGCCGACGGGCTCTCCCGCATCGGCCACGATGTGGCGGTCATCGACCGCGACAGCACCGCGTTCAACCGGCTCAGCCCAGAATTCGCGGGCGAGCGGGTCCTGGGCCAGGGCTTCGACCGGGACGTACTGCTGAGTGCCGGCATCGAGCAAGCCGATGCGTTCGCCGCGGTGTCATCCGGGGACAACTCCAACATCATCTCGGCCCGGCTGGCCCGGGAGACTTTCGGCGTCCGGCGCGTCGTCGCCCGCATCTACGACGCCAAGCGCGCCGAGGTCTACGAGCGCCTCGGCATCCCGACGATCGCCACGGTGCCGTGGACCACCGATCGCCTGCTCAACGCGCTCACCCGGGAAGGCGAGACCGCCAAGTGGCGCGACCCGACCGGCACCGTCGCCGTGGCCGAGGTCGATCTGCACGAGGACTGGGTGGGGCACCGGGTCACCGAGCTGGAGCAGGCCACCGGCGCCCGGGTCGCGTTCTTGATCCGGTTCGGCACGGGCGTGTTGCCGGAGCCCAAGACGGTCATCCAGGCCTGCGACCAGGTCTACATCGCCGCGATCTCCGGCCGCGCCGCCGAGGCGGTGGCCATCGCGGCGTTGCCACCCAGTGAGGACCTCGAGGCGGGAGCGCTCAAATGAAAGTAGCTGTCGCCGGGGCCGGCGCGGTCGGCCGGTCGGTCAGCCGCGAGCTGGTCGGCAACGACCACGACGTGACCCTGATCGAACGCAACCCCGACCACGTCGACGTCGACGCCATCCCGGCCGCGCATTGGCGCCTGGGCGACGCCTGCGAACTGAGCCTGTTGGAGTCGGTGCACCTGGAGGATTTCGACGTGGTCGTCGCCGCGACCGGCGATGACAAGGTCAACGTGGTGCTCAGCCTGTTGGCCAAGACGGAGTTCGCCGTGCCGCGGGTGGTGGCCCGGGTCAACGATCCGCGTAACGAATGGCTCTTCACCGATGCCTGGGGCGTCGACGTGGCCGTGTCCACGCCGCGGATGCTGGCGTCGCTGATCGAGGAGGCCGTCGCAGTCGGGGATCTGGTGCGGCTCATGGAATTCCGCAGGGGCCAGGCCAACCTGGTCGAGATCACCCTGCCCGACGACACGCCATGGGGCGGCAAGCCGTTACGCCGGCTGCAGCTGCCGCGGGACGCCGCGCTGGTGACGATCCTGCGCGGCCCGCGCGTCATCGTGCCGGAAGCCGACGAGCCGCTCGAGGGCGGCGACGAACTGCTCTTCGTCGCGGTCACCGAGGCCGAGGAGGACCTGCGCAAGCTCCTGCTGCCCGACGCGGAGGCCGGCGACTAGTCGGCCAGGGTTTCCGCGGATGCGGCGCCGGCTCCCTCGTGGGCCGGAAAGGCGCGCTGCGCGGCCTTGATCGCCGCATACGTCGCCAGCGCCGCCAGCACCGTCAGCGGCCAGCCCATCGCGATCCGCGCCACCCCCAGCCAACCGGTCTGATCGGCGTCGTAGAGGAGCCGCTGGACCACGAACCGCGCGCCGAACACCAGCGTCCAGCAGAGCGAGGCGATGTCGAACGCGTAGACGGCCCGGGGCACGGCGCGCCAGCCACGGTCACGCCCGGTGGCCCAGCTCCAGGCGTAGCCGACCAGCGGCCGTCGGATCAGCACCGAGGCCGCGAAGACCACCGCCCACAGCAACGACATCCAGATGCCCAAAAGGAAATAGCCCTTCGACTGCCCCACGACATAGGCGATCAGCGCGCAGACGGCGACGCCGATGAAACCCGAAAACGCCGGCTGGGTCGATTCCCGCCGAATCAGCCGCCACAGCAACACCAGTCCCGCCACGCCCAGCGCGGTCGCGATGGCGGCCAACAAACCGGACAGGCTGGAAACCGCCACGAAGGCCACCACGGGCAGCGACGAGTAGATGACACCGCTCAGCCCGCCCACCTGTGCCAGCAGCCGGTCCGGGGAGGCGCGATTAGTGGTCACCGTGCCCCCGATTCGCTGGGACGGTCACCGTTGAATTTCGTAGTGCGGGTTGTAGATGGCCTTGGTCCCGTTCTCGAGCTTGCCCAGGCGACCCCGCACGCGGAGCGTGCGGCCGGAGTCGATGCCGGGGATGCGGCGTTGACCCAACCACACCAGGGCGACCGTGTCGGTGCCGTCGAACAGTTCCGCGCGGACCCCGCCGGAACAACCCTTGCCGTTCGTTTCCACGCTGCGCAAGGTGCCGATCATGGTGACCTCCTGGCCACGCTGGCAATCGATCGCACGCTGCGCGCCGGTGCTGTCGACTTCGTCGGACAGCTCTTCGGAGTCACGTTGCTCCGGGTCCTCCGTCAATCGACGGGTGAGCCGGCGCAGATATCCTTGGGCCCCCATGGCCACTCCTGACAGTGCTGATAAAGCTTCGGCGCTTTCTCTATGCCAACGGACACCGTAGACCTGTTGGTTCCCCGGCGCCAACCGAACCAAACGTGTTGTTGGACCCATCGGGACGCCCGGGCAATATCGAAGGGTGACTGTCGATCTGCGGGGTGTCGCGACGGTGTTGTTGCCCGGAACCGGCTCCGACGACGACTACGTCTACCGTTCGTTTTCCGGCCCGTTACGGGAGGTCGGCGCGACGCTGGTGGCCCCGCCGCCCCGGCCGGGTCGATTGATCGACGGCTACCTGTCGGCGTTGGACGATGCCGCGCGCGACGGCCCGATCGGCGTCGGCGGTGTCTCGATCGGCGCCGCGGTGGCGGCCGCGTGGGCGCTGGCCGTCCCCGAGCGCAAGGTCGACGTCCTGGCCGCGCTGCCGGCCTGGGCCG
>NZ_JAOPWB010000203.1 GCF_025965855.1 Mycobacterium sp.
CGGCGGCGCGACGGAGGGCGCGACGGCCTCGGCGATCTGTGGCGGCGGCGCATGCACAACCCGCTTGGCCGGAGCGGACTCGCTGGCCGGGGCCAGCTGAATGCCCAGGACCAGCGAGAGCGACGAGACGAAGGTGATGGCACCGGCGGCCAAAGCGGTCACCGCGCCGGCGTAGGACAACTTCCGGGGCCGCGCCTCGGGCGCGGCGGCGGGATCACTGACGTGCCCCACCAGCCGGTCGTCGGTGAACTCGGTGCTTCGAGCCGCGGCCAGCGCCGCGCCCCGCGCGATTGTCACCTGGGCCATGGTCTGCGCGAAAACCGGCACGGGCAGGGTCTTTTCGAGCTGCCAGGAGAATCCATCGACGTCGTTGCCCGGGCCGACGACAACCACTCCGCCGGGGCGCCAGCCAGTCGGTCGTTCGAACATTCCGCTCAGCCAGGAAGTCAGCCCGTCGAAGCCGCCGCGCACGTGCTTGACGGCCGTTTGCGTCTGGCCGGCATGGATGTCGACCATGACGACGGTCGCCCACTCGTGGTCGAGGATGCAGACGGCGGTCTGCTCGTATCCGATGACGGGTGCGATCGCGAGGGCCAGGGTCTCGACCGCCTCGAGTAACCGGACGGGCACCACGTTGTCGAAGCCGGCGTCGGTCAAAGCCTCCAACAGGAGCGCCGCCTGTGCGGCCGCTTCGTCCTTCCAAGTCAGCCCGATGACACGCAGCCGGCGATCGCCGGCGGCCGCCAGAGCGTCCACCCGCAATACCTCATCTGCCACTTGCTCTGCGGTATTCAGGGCGCGCGCGCCGCGGCCGGCGCGCAGGCCAAGCTCGCGATGGTCCAGGATCGTCCCGTCTGCGCCGTGTCCTTCAGCGAGGACCCACCCGACGGTGGTCGGCGTCAGCGATAGCCCCAGTACCGTGTCCAAATCTGCACCTCAATCGGTCCCGGACCTCCGACGCCCTCAGCCGCACTCACGCACCACAAAATCCGCTGGCGCGGTGGTTCATGAGGGCCGGAACGGACCGGGATTGCGTGGTCTCCATCGGCTTGCTCCGTGAGAGCCTACGCGGTCCGCGCAAGTTCGGCTGCCCCGGTTCCAAATCTCCGTCAAACGCGCGAGGGAAACGCGACGAAGCCGCGAAGCGCTCCCCGGATCCGGCGTCGTGCGCACCGCAAAACGGCAGGTGACACGCCCACGTGGCAGGCGCCCCGAGGCCCTCCGGGATTTCGCCGGGCCATCTTTTACGGCGTCGAAAAATTACTGCGCCGTCGGCCTCGATCATTCACCGGCGGCAATCGAACGCTTGGGCGACCAACTCCGACACTCCCGGCCATGCTCGACGCATGTCGCGCGCGGTTCGATGGAAATCGCCTCCGCCATTTCAATCGGAAGTGCTCGGTCCCATAAGTCGTATGCGGCCCGCTCCCCTGGCTCCGCTCACTCCACAGGCCTGCTGCCTGGGGCTTTCGGGCGGGAAGGTCGCGACCAAGGGGGCGCTCCGCGCGCCACTGCGGCCCGCGCGAGCGTCTTATCCAGATTGCGAAATTCGCACCGAAACCGATATGAAACTGAACGACTTCGCGTCCCGATCGACATTTGGATCAATCACCCGGTAAATTCCTGCCTGAGGTCGCGATCACATACGGACAAGGGGCAGGTATGACAGACGTGAGCGAGAAGATCCGGGCCTGGGGGCGCCGGCTTTTGGTCGGTACGGCGGCGGCCGTCACCCTGCCGGGCCTGATCGGAATTGCCGGGGGTGCGGCGACCGCGGGCGCATTCTCGCGCCCGGGTTTGCCGGTCGAGTACCTGCAAGTGCCGTCCGGGGCGATGGGCCGCAACATCAAGGTCCAATTCCAGAGCGGCGGAGACGGCTCGCCCGCGGTGTACCTGCTCGACGGCCTGCGAGCGCAAGACGACTACAACGGCTGGGACATCAACACGCCCGCGTTCGAGTGGTACTACAAGTCGGGCCTGTCGATCATCATGCCGGTCGGCGGGCAGTCCAGCTTCTACAGCGACTGGTACAGCCCGGCCTGCGGCAAGGCGGGTTGCTCGACCTACAAGTGGGAAACGTTCCTCACCAGCGAACTGCCGGGCTGGCTGGCCTCCAACAAGAGCGTCAAGCGCACTGGGAGCGCCGCGGTCGGCATCTCGATGGCCGGCTCCTCGGCAATGATCCTGGCCGCCTACCACCCGGACCAGTTCATCTACGCCGGCTCGCTGTCGGCCCTCATGGACCCCTCGTCGGGGATGGGGCCCAGCCTGATCGGCCTCGCGATGGGTGACGCCGGCGGCTACAAGGCCGCTGACATGTGGGGTCCGACCAGTGACCCCGCCTGGCAGCGCAACGACCCGACGGTCCAGATCCCCAAGCTGGTCGGCAACAACACCCGCCTGTGGATCTACTGCGGGAACGGCACGCCGACGGAGCTGGGCGGTGCCAACATGCCGGCCGAGTTCCTCGAGAACTTCGTGCGCAGCAGCAACCTGAAGTTCCAGGACGCCTACAACGCGGCCGGCGGCCACAACGCTGTGTTCAACTTCAACGCCAACGGAACTCACAGCTGGGAGTACTGGGGAGCCCAGCTCAACGCCATGAAGCCCGACCTGCAGGGCAGCCTGGGCGCTACCGCCGGCGGCGGTGGATAACCACCTGACCTGCCGGAGGTCCGCTACTGCGCTTGGCGACGCCGTCAGGCGCAGTAGCGCGTTAAGGACCCTTTAATCGGTCGGTGACGTCGATCCAGGCCGTCGAGTCGGTCCGGTGGTCGTTCATGTTCCGGCACTGGCCGTAGAGGCGTAGGACGCCCAGGCTCGGGGCGTCGGTCTCCCGGTACACGATCGCGGTGACTGCGTCCTTGGTGAGGGACCTGGCGAATACGTGATCGTTGGGCGGCAGGCCCTCCGTCCAGCCATGGGTGGCGAGCGTCGCCGCGACAGCCGGGAAGTAGGCCTCGGGCCGGGCGCCGACGGGCAGCGCGAAGGTCAGATAGATCGCGCCTTGATACGGCGGGTCGTCACGGTCTTTGCACGACATCCACGTGTAGCCCGCCGACGCCGTCCGCAGTCCGGTCAGAGTGACGATTTGTCGGGCCGACTCGACCGCCTGAGCCTCGGACTGATCGTCGGTGACGGGGTTGGCGGGATGGTCGAGGACGTCGGAGGGTGTCGTGTGCAGTCTGTCCATCAACACGATGGCTCCGCTCAGCAGCAGCGAGGCCGTCAGCGCGGCGGCGATCAGCGCGCGAACCTGCGTTGAGCGCAACCATTCTGCGCGTTTGCCGCCGCCCTTGCCGGGACGGCGAGTCTCGGCAGTTACAGACATCAGTGGCCAGGCTAACTCGGGAGAAAGCCAGAGTCAGGCCAGAATCATGGTCATGACCGGAACTTGCGGGCGCGCCCGGCGCGTCGTGGCGCGGGCTGCGCTGTCCGGCATGGTCGGCGTCTTGGTGTTCGCGGCACCGCTTGCGCGGGCACGAGCCGACTCCACCAGCCCGCTGACAGCGTTGGTTGGCGCGGCCGCCCAGCGGCTCCAGGTCGCCGAGCCGGTGGCCGCATTCAAGTGGAATACGCACGGCGCCATCGAGGACCCGGGCCGCGTCGAGCAGGAGCTCGCCAAACTGGGCGCCGAGGCGACCGCCGCGCACGTCGACCCCAATTACGTCACCCGCGTCTTCGGCGATCAGATCAACGCCACCGAGGCAATCGAATACAGCCGGTTCGCGGGTTGGAAGCTGAACCCCGCGGACGCGCCGGCCACGGCGCCGGACCTGTCGGCGTCACGGTCGACGATCGACGGCCTCAACCAGACGATGCTGACTCAGATCGCGGCCGACTGGGACCAGTTGCATTCGCCCGCCTGCGCACCGGACCTGGACGCCGCCAGGAGCGACGTCGTACGCGCCCGTCAACTCGACGGCCTTTACCAGCAAGCCCTTTCGCTGGCGACCCAGTCCTATTGCCAGGGCTAATTTAGTTATTTCTCACCAATTTCTAAAGCTCTGATTTTCGCTGCTCAAGGAGCTAATTTCCCTGCTAGACGGCTTATCTCGCGACATTTTCGAATCGGTAACACTTCGGACACGCCCCGCGAAATGCCTGACATGAGAAAACTCTGCAAGCCTCTCGTCACGTCCGCGCTGGTCGGCGGATTCCTGGCAGCATCGCTGAGTTCCTCCGGCGTGGCAGACGCCGCCCCCGTCGCCCCCAACTGGGATGCCGTCGCGCAATGCGAGTCCGGCGGCAACTGGCAGGCCAACACCGGAAACGGCGAATACGGTGGGCTGCAATTCAAGCCGGGCACCTGGGCCCAGTACGGCGGCGTCGGCAACCCCGCGGCCGCGTCCAGGGATCAACAGATCGCCGTGGCCAACCGGGTCTTTGCACAAGATGGACTCGACGCATGGCCGAAGTGCGGCTCGACTTCCGGCCTCCCGAGCGCAATGTATACGCACCCCGCGCAGGGCATCAAGGAGATCATCAACGGCCTTATTCAGGCGGCGGTGCCGCACTGATAAGTTCGGGCCCGCGCTCTATGACCCAGCGCCAAGCTGTGTTTGGATCAGGCCATGGATGGTTCGGCGACGGTTCACATGGCGGCGCCCGCGGCCAAGATCTGGGATCTCATTTCGGACGTTCGCAACACCGGCCGGTTCTCCCCGGAAGTCTTCGAGGCGGAGTGGCTGGGCGACGCGACCGGCCCCGCACTCGGCGCCAAGTTTCGCGGCCACGTTCGGCGAAACGAGATGGGACCGGTGTACTGGACGACCTGCAAGGTCACCGCGTGCGAGCCGGGTCGCGAGTTCGGGTTCGCGGTGATGCTCGGCGACAGGCCGGTGAATAACTGGCACTACCGGTTGGCACCGAGCGGCGGCGGCACCGACGTGACCGAGTCGTTTCGGCTCAATCCCGCACCGTGGCTTGGCGTCTATTGGTTGCTCGGCGGATTCCTGCGCAGGCGACGCAACATCCGCGATATGACCAAGACCCTCAACCGGATCAAAGACGTGGCCGAGGCGGGCTGACGCGTCGTGAAATCGGTCTTCATCACCGGCGCGGGCAGTGGCATGGGCCGCGAGGGAGCGAAGCTCTTCCATGCCAAGAGTTGGCGCGTCGGTGCGGTGGACCGCAACGAGGACGGGCTGGCAACGCTGCGAGGAGAACTCGGAGACGATCGGCTGTGGACGCGCGCCGTAGATGTGACGGACAAAGCCGCGCTCGAGGGCGCGCTGGCCGACTTCTGCGCCGGCAATACCGGCGGCGGGCTCGACATGATGTGGAACAACGCCGGCATCGGCGAATCGGGATGGTTCGAGGACGTGCCGTACGAAGCCGCGATGCGCGTCGTCGAGGTGAACTTCAAGGCGGTGCTGACCGGCGCCTACGCCGCGCTGCCCTACCTGAAGAAGATTCCCGGCAGCCTGATGTTCTCGACGTCGTCGTCCTCGGGCACCTACGGGATGCCGCGCATCGCGGTCTACTCGTCGACCAAGCACGCGGTCAAGGGATTGACCGAGGCGCTGAGCGTGGAATGGCACCGGCACGGCGTGCGAGTCGCCGACGTCCTACCGGGGCTGATCGACACCGCCATCCTCACCACGATCACCAACCACTCCGACGATGGCGATCCGGCGATGTCCGGTGAGGCGCTTCGCGCAAGTGCGCCGAAGAAAGGCATGATGCGCCTGATGCCCGCGACGAGCGTGGCTGAGGCGGCCTGGCAGGCCTACCACAACCCGAAGCGGTTGCATTGGTACGTGCCCAAGAGCATTCGCGTGATCGACCTGCTCAAGGGCCTGAGCCCCGAGTTCGTGCGGGGCCGCATCGTCAAGGCCCTGCCGGCGCTGATGCCGAAGCAGCAGTGAAGGAGGTGACGTGGTGCAAAAGCGGCTGCTCGCAGTTGTTTTCATCCTGATCGCGGGGGCCGGCGTCGCGGGGTGCGGGCAGGCGCAGACGACGCCCGGGAAAGCCGCCCGGGTGACCATCGACGGCGCCACTCGCACGACAAGTCCCGCCGCGTGCAGCCAAATCCAGTCGTACCGGACGCTCGACATCGGTGACCACGATGCCCACATCGAGGCGGTGGTGATCCTCAACGGCTACCGGGCCATCCCGCAGTGGGTGAAGATCCGCAACTTCGACGGGTTCACCGGCAGCTTCTGGCAAGGCGGGGTCGGGGACGCGCACGTCGACCTCACCAACGCCGCCTACACCATCACCGGCAGCGCATACGGCATCAACAGCAGCAATCCCAACAAAACGGTGACCACGGACTTCAAGATCATCGCCGAGTGCTGAGCGCTGCAACGGCTTCGGCCTACGCTGGGCGAAGACCGCACGCGAGGTGATGGAGGACCCCGTGAAGGAGAGATTGCACTGGCTTGCAATGCACGGCTTTGTCCGGGGCATCGCGGCGATCGGCGTCCGGCGGGGTGACCTCCAGGCCAGGTTGATCGCCGATCCGGCGGTGGCCCAGGATCCGGTGCCGTTCTACCAGCAACTGCGCGCCGAGGGGCGGTTGGTGAAAGGCCGCGCCAACTACCTGACGGCCGACCACGCCCTGGCCCACGAGTTGCTGCGGTCCGACGACTTCCGCGTGGTGAACATGGGCTCGAACCTGCCGGCGCCGTTGCGCTGGCTGGAGCGCCTCACCAGCGACGATCTCTTGCATCCGCTGCGCGCGCCGTCGTTGCTGGCCGTCGAGCCGCCGGACCACACCCGCTACCGCAAGACGGTGTCGGCCGTATTCACCCCGAGGGCGGTCGCCTCATTGCGTGAGGGCGTCGAGCAAACCGCAACCCATCTTTTGGATCAGCTGGCCGGCCAGTCCGGCGACTCGGAAGTCATAGATATCGTCGGCGTGTACTGCTCGCAGCTTCCGGTCGCGATCATCAGCGACATCTTGGGGGTCCCCGAGCGAGACCGGCCCCGGGTCCTGGAGTTCGGGGAGCTCGCGGCCCCGAGCCTGGACATCGGCTTGCCCTGGCGGCAGTACCGCAGCGTGCAGGAAGGGATCGCGGGATTCAACTTCTGGCTCGCCGACCACCTGCGCGAATTGCGACGTGCCCCGAGTGACAGTCTGATGAGCCAGCTGATCCAAGCGGCTGAAAGTGGCTCCGCCGGAACGCATCTCGACCAGGCCGAACTGCAGGCGATCGCCGGCCTGGTGTTGGCCGCGGGATTCGAGACCACGGTGAACCTGCTGGGCAACGGGATTCGCATGTTGCTGGACACGCCCGAGCATCTGGACACGTTGCGTCGACGTCCGGAGTTGTGGCCCAACGCCGTTGAAGAGATCCTGCGGCTCGACTCGCCGGTGCAGCTCACCGCGCGGGTGGCGCTCAGGGACGTCGACGTGGCCGGCACGCGGATCAAACAGGACGAGTTGGTGGTGATATATCTGGCCGCCGCCAACCGGGATCCGTCGGTGTTCCCTGATCCGGACCGCTTCGATATCGAAAGACCAAACGCGGGAAGGCATCTCGCGTTCTCCGGCGGGCGTCACTTCTGCCTTGGGGCCGCCCTCGCACGTGCCGAGGGGGAAGTCGGGCTGCGGACGTTCTTCGACCGTTTTCCGCGAGTGCGGGCGGCCGGTACCGGAAGCCGGCGGGACACGCGGGTGCTGCGCGGATGGTCGACGCTGCCGGTGGTTCTGGGGCCGGCACGGTCGATGGCTCCGATCGACGCCTAGTTTTTCTGGGGGCCCGCGTCACGCGTTAGCGGCGATGCCGTCGTCGCCGGCTCGGCCAGTTTCTGCTGCCGGAACAGGCCGCGATGAGCGTGGTGGGGGCCGCGGTCACGGCGACGAGCGCCAGTCGTCGGATGGCCTCGCGCCGGGTCAGCAGGCCGTCGACCGGGTCGGCCCCAATCTCCTCGGAGGTATCGCGCTGCGATGTCACGTCGCCAAGTATGCGGCAAAGCCGCAGTCAGCAACTCGGTTTTTTGACCGCTTTGACAGAGGTTTGTCCGTGCGGCGAGGGGCTGCTCACTAGCCGGCCAGATAGCGGCCGAACCAATCCAGCAGCCGCTGCCAAGCGTCAGCCGCCGCAGTGGCGTTGTAGCGCGGACCGGTGTCGTTGAAGAAGGCGTGGTCGGCGTTGGGTTCGACGACGATCGCGTTGACCAACCCGGTGCGATCGAGGGCCGCTTTCGCGGCGGCCTGCGAGCCGGTAACCCGGGAGTCCAGGGCCGCGTAGATCGCCAGCACCGCGGCTTTGCATCCGGCGAAGTCCGGATTGGCCGGCAAGGGACCGTAGAACGGGACCGCGGCCGACACTCCCAGCGCACCCGAGGCCAGCAGTTGCCACACCAGTCCCCCGCCGAAGCAGAAGCCGACCACGCCGACCTTCTGCCCCGGCGCGCGCAGCTTCAGTTCCGCGACACCGGAATTCAGGTCATGGGTGAATCGTTCCGCCGGGGCCTTGCCCAACGCTGCGGTGGCCTGCGCCGGATCCTGGAATGCAGCGGTCCCCCCTTCCTCGGACAGCAGGTCGATGGCCAGCGCCGAATGGCCGGCGCCGGCGAGCCGCCCGGCCACCGACCGCACCCAGTCGGTCAAGCCCTTGTTCTCGTGGATGACCAGGACGCAACCTTTGGAATCGGGTGCTTGGGCCCACGCCCCTTGCAGCTGGCCCTGTGGCCCGGCCCACGTGATGCGAGCCGTCGGCCGCGTGTTGGCCGCACCGGGCGGTTGCGCTGAGCCGGTTGAACTTTCGGGAACGGGCGCGGGAGTGGGGGCTTCGGCCGGGTTTTCCACGGAGCAGGCCGAGATCAGCTCGCTGGCGGCCGCGGCACCGATACCGAGTAGGGCGAGCCGCCGCACGGCTTCGCGGCGGGTCAGCAGGCCGTCGACGTGGTCAGTCGCAATCTCCTCGGCTATATAGCGCTGCAGCGCGGTCACCCTGGTGAGTATCCGCCGCCAAGCTGCAGTTGACACCCGTTCAGCAACCGAGTTTATTTGGCCGCTATGACAGACATTTCTGCGGCCGCGGTCGAGGACGTCGTAATCGGGATGTGGCAGTCACTCTCGCGGCGGGATTGGGATGCGGTGAAGACGTTCCTTGCCGAGGACTGTCTCTACGTCGACATGCCTGTCCCCGCACTGTCGGCGCGCGGCCCCGAAGACATCGTCAAACGGCTCAAGATGGGGCTCGAGCCGCTGGCGGGCTACGAGAACCACGACGGTGTGCTGGTGGCTAATGGCTCCGACGTCATCTACGAGCACTCGGAGACGTGGACATTCGCGTCGGGCGAGCAGGGTGTGCTGAGATTCGTCACCGTCCACAGGGTCGAGCACGGCAAGATCACCGTGTGGAAAGACTATTGGGACATGAACAGCCTCATCAGCTTCGCGCCGCCGAATCACTTTGAGGGATTAGCGACAGCGGATACCAGCTGGGTTTTTGACGCGTCGGCGCTGGTCTGACGGCGCCTGCGAAACATCAATGTTCGAATGATGTTCGCGGGGCGCATCACCGGACGGTCCGCGGATAAAAATGGCTACCGCGCCCAAATGACTCGTCATGTGGTGGTGCTAGTCGCTGCTGTGCGCGCCGAGCCGAACGCGGCGCCAGCGGCCGTCGTGTTGGCGATGGCCGCAATTCTGGACTAACCGCAACGCCGCCGTTCTATCGCGAGCGGGCATTGGGCATGGTGCCTGCCCGTCAAAGGTGCTCCATCAGGCGGGACATCAGCTCGTCCTCGAGGTAACTGGCCTCATGCAGCGGCCGGGCGGCCGCTTGATGGTGCTCGACTTCAGCACGCCGACCTCGAAGATGCTGAAGGGCGTTCACGACCTGGTCTACTTCGTCCTGATGCCGGCGGTGGGTTGGGCCTTTGCCTGGCATCGCGCCGCCCATCACTACACCTCCGAATCCATCCGCACCTGGATGTCGCGGGACGGGCTGAGCAACACGATGCTGGAAGCGGGCTTCGTCGATGCCCGATACATCCGCTGAGCAGCGGGTTCGCAACGGTCCATTTCGGTTTGCGCGCGGCCGGCTGATTGCAATCGTCGCGAAGTTCGACGTGAAGTTCGTTCGGGACTGACGGTTCCGACGCCACGGACTTGTCTAGGCGCCGCTGACCACCGGCGGTGGAGGCTGCCAGCCGCCGAATACCTTTTCCAAGTGGCCCGCGACCGCCAAGGCCGTCGCGTCCTGCCACGGCCGCGCGACGACTTGGACGCCGATGGGCAACCCGCTCTTCGAGGTCCCGCAGCGGACGACGGCGGCGGGAAACCCGGTCAGGTTGTGCACCATCAGATGCGAGAAATCGCTGACCTCCGCCAGCCCGTGATGGTGCGGCTTGGCCGGTGTCGGCATCGCAGGGCACACGATGACGTCGTAATCGCCCATGAAGAACAGCATTTCGATCCGGTAGCGGTCGACATCGACCAGGCGGTCGCGCGCCTCAGTTAAAGAGAATTCGACTTCCCTTGCCTGGCCTAGGAATTCGGCCAGTTCTTCGGAGGAATCTGTGGCGCCCATCGCTCGCAGGTCGGCTTCGAACCCCTGTCCACGGTCTCCGCCGAGGAAGACCGATGTCCACAGCAGCCCCATGGTGCGACCGAGGCAGGCCGGCGTCGCGTGCCGCACTGCGGCGGCCACTTCCCCCATCGCCTCGGCGGCGGCGGTGACCACACCGGCGACCTCGTCGGTGGGCGGCGAGATGCCGTCGTCGAGGTAGGTGGCGACGCGCAGTGCGCGCAGGTCGACCTCGTCGGGCTTGCCCAGTGTCGCCGGCACCGCATACGGATCCAGCAGATCCGGTCCGCTCATGATCGCCAGGCCGAGGAACAGATCCGGCACCGACCGCGCTAGGGGGCCGTAGTTGCAGAACGGGCCGAAGATGCCCGGGGCATCGCCGAAGACGTTGCCGGTTCGCGGAATCCGGCCGTGCGAGGGCTTCAGCCCGGCGATGCCGGTGTTGTGGCACGGTTGCCGGATGCTGCCGCCCTCGTCTGTGCCGACACTAAATGCCGCGCCGCCCGCGGCGACGAGCGCGGCCGAGCCGCCGCTGCTTCCCCCAGGCGTCCTGGCCCGGTCGTACGGATTGTTGGTGCGGCCGTAAAGATTGTTGTTGGTTTCGCCACCGCGGCCCAATTCGGGGACGTTGGTCAGACCGAGCACGATTGCACCGGCGGCTTTCAGCCGCGCCACCGCCGTCGCGTCGACGTCGGCCACCGCGCGCAGCGCACTACTGCCCCCGGAGCAGGCCAACCCGGCAACCTTCATCACGTCCTTGATGACCACCGGCAGTCCGTGGGCCGCGCCCAACGGATCGCCATGAGCGGCACGCTCGTCGGCGAGGTCGGCCAGCCGCAGGCACTCCTCCGGGTCGGCGGCCTCCACCAGCGCGTTGAGCGCGGGGTTGATCGCCTCTATTCGCTCCAGGTGCGCCCGCACAACCTCCCTGCACGACACGGCGCCGGACGACATCAGCCGGACCAGTTCATGAGCCGGCAGGTGACACAGGTAGCTCATGCCCATAGAGTGTTGCCGTTGTCGCGCTTGACGGCGGCGAAATGGCCGACGATGCGGAGGGCAGCGATGCCGCGGGCGGGCTACGAGCGGATGCGGGCGGCGCATCTGAACGCGGTGCAGGCCGATCTCGAAGACCACGTCACGCGGCTGGATTGGTCCCGTCACAGGATTGAGCGCTACCAGAATTGGCGGCTGCGATCCCTGCTCGCCTTCGCGCGGGAACGCTCCCCGTTTCACGCCCGGCGGCTACGCGGGCTCGACCCGTCCCGCGCGTCGGTGGGCGATCTGGCGTCGCTTCCGATCATGACCAAGCGAGACGCTCAGGCAAACTGGGACGCCATCGTCACGGTGCCCGACCTCGACCGCGACCGCGCCGAACGCATTCTTGCTGAGCAGCAATGGTTTTCGTATACCGCCGGAAACCAGCAGATCTTCAGCTCGGGCGGCTCCAGCGGGGTTCGCGGCGTCTACGTGTGGGATTGGCAGTTCTTCGTCTCGGCGGCCTGCCTGGCATGGCGCACACAGGCGCGGGAGGAGCTTCGCGGCGCGAAGGTTTCGCGCCCCGCCCGGCTTGCGGTGCTGGAGGCCGGCGTTCCGCCGCATGCCAGCACGCCGCTGTTCGATGTGCCGACCGCCCCGGGCATGGAGACGGTCGTGATCGCCGCCGGTGGGCCTTTCGACGAGGTGCTTGCCGCGGTGACAGCCGCGCGACCCACGCACCTGGTGGGTTACCCGTCGGTGATCGGGCGGCTTGCCCGCGCCGGCATGGCCGGCGAACTTCGCATCGAGCCGGTGCGCGTGAGCACCAACTCCGAGCCACTGCTCGACGAGGACCGGCAGGCAATCCGCGAGGCGTGGGACGCACCGATCCATAACCTATGGGGCTCCACCGAAATCGGGGTGCAGGCGGTGGGCTGCGGACGCGGCCGGGGACTGCACATCTGCGAGGACGAGGTGGTCCTCGAGCGTGTCGACGACGACGGCAAGCCGGTTGGGCCCGACGAGCCGGCCGCCCGAACGCTCGCCACCGGGCTGGCCAACCGGACGTTCCCCTTCATCCGCTACGACCTGGGCGATCAGGTCACGTCGCTACCGGGTGAGTGCGCCTGCGGCAGTGCGTTCGCGCGGGTCGCGGACATCGGCGGGCGACGCGACGACGACTTCCGGTACGGCGCAACGTCGGTGCCGGCGATCGCGTTTCGTCATGTGCTGGGCACCGATCCCCGCATATCGGAATATCAGGTCACCCAGACCGCCGCGGGGGCCGACATCGTGGTCGTCGGGAATCCGGACCCCGAGGTCCTGATTGCCTCGCTGGTCGCCGCGCTGCGGCGGTACGGGTTGCCCGAGCCGACGATCCGGATCCGGTTCGCCGACGGGCTGCAGCGCCACCAGGCCAGCGGCAAGCTGCGGCGGTTCGTTCCCCTTTAGCATCGCGCCCATCTGAGCCGCGGCGAGCGTGCGTGTTTGCACGGCGACATGCCGGTACAGCTGACATTCTGCGCACGCTCGCAGCCAAGACCGGGCGGCTACGACTCGGCCAGCCCCTTGAGGCACTTCAGGGTTGCGGACAGGTTGCGGCCCACCTGACGCACGGCGATGCGGTCGGCGATGTAGCCGAGTATCCCGCCGGGCGCCTGGTACGACAGCCGGAACGTCACCTTCGTCTTGCCCTCCCCGCAGTCGCGCAGCCGTATCCGCCCGCGCAGGGCGACGCCGGTGATGCCAACCCAAGCGATGTCGCGGTCGTCGTCGAATTCGACCACCTCGATCAGTCCGCCGACCGGGACAGAGCCGATCTTCCAGTGGACCGTGTAGCGCGCACCGACGCCGCGGGGCACGTCGTTCGACGACTCCCACCGCTCGAGGCCCGTCATGAACGACGGGTAGCAATCCGGGTCGCCGACGATCTTCCAGACCGCGTCGCGGTCGGCGTTGATGACGCAGCGGCGTTCGACGCGCATCAGCCGATCACCGGGAATCGACGTTCGGCGGCCAGGCGGTCGACGCCGCCCTGCAGGCTGGTCATCACCTTGTCGTGCACGGCCTGGTCGTCACCGTCGGCGTTGATCGGCTCCTGTACCTCGATGACGATCTTGGTCGGCAGGGGGATGTGGCCCGCCAGGTCCCCGATGTTGAGGCCCCAGGGGAACGTCAGCGATATCGGGATGCTCTTGAGCCGCAGCAGCTTGTCGGCCATCAGCAGCTTGGCCAGCCACTGCCCGCGGTTGAGGAACAGCGCGCTCTCCTGGCCGCCGACGCTGGCGACCGGGACGATCGGCACGCCGGCCTCCCGGGCCAGCCGCACGTAACCCTTGCGCCCGCCGAAGTCGACCTTGTGGCGTTCCCACGACGGGCGGAATACCTCGTAGTCCCCGCCGGGATACACCAGCAGCGCCGCCCCGGAATCCAATGCAAGGCGGGCGTTTTCGCGGTTGGCGGCGACCGTACCGAATTTGCGCAGCCAGCCCAGCGGCGGCGCGGAGACGACGAGGTTGTGGGCCAACTGGTAGAAGGGCCGCTCGACGCCGAAGTAGGAGCAAAAGGCGAGCGTGAATACGAACGTGTCCGGGGGCACGTTTCCGCCGCTGTGGTTGCCGACCAGCAGCACGGCCCCGTCGCTGGGAATCCGGTCCATGCCCCGCACATCCGCCCGGAAGTACAGCGACGCCAGCAGCCAGGTGCCCGGAAGCTGGTCGCGGATGTAGTCGGGGTCGCGCTGGTCGAGGTCGGCTGTGGGGACCCGCGACACCACCTGCTTGCGGGCCCACTCCAAGACGTCCGCCACGGTCGCCATAACCGCCGGTATACCCCGGTGTTACCCGGCGTCAAACGCGATAGATGCGGGCGGCGTTGTCGCGGGCGATGAGGTCGACCACCCGGATGGCATCGCCCTCGCTCCAGTCTCCGTCGGCGACGAATCCGCTCAACACGCGGTGAATACCCTTGCGCCACAAAGCCGCACCGAGAAAGTGCAATTCCGCGGGACCGTATCCGTCCGACGAGTACAGGATCCTGCGGAAAGGCGCCATTTCCAGCAGCCGGGCGATGAACGACGACGCGCGCGCCCCAAGATGGTTCACGCTCAGCCCGCCGTCGACGTAGACGTTGTTGAAGGCTTGCGCCAGATATCCGGCCTCGCGCTCGTAGGGGTAGCAGTGCAACAGCACGATGGACGTGTCCGCGGACTGTCGCAGGAAGTCGAGGAGCAGCAGCGGGTTGGCCTTGCGCAGATCGCAGTCCCGGTCGCCGAAGCCGACGTGGAATTGCAGGGGTTTGCCAAGCCGCAGCGCCTGGTGCAGCCCGAAACGCAGCAGCACCCGATCCCGTAGCCGGGTGCCGCCGCTGTCGCGCCACCGGCCCGCGGCGTCGGCGACCTGGGACGCCGACGGTTCGCTCAGGTCGCCGTCGAACCCGCCGCGGTAGGCGAGGATGGACTTGGTGCCGACCGCCGCGGCCGCGCGCAGGTGCAGGATCTCCTCGAACGCCGAGGCGTAGTCGCCCGGCGCCCGCGCGGCCTGCTCGGCTACCTGCTCGAGCCGGACGACCTCGTGAGCGCGGTTGCCGGACCATTCGGCCATCTCGGCAGTGCAGGCCGTTGTGCCAGAGCCGATCCCCGTGTCGACGAGCCAGTCGCTCACTGTGGCTGCCGGTAAGAACAGACGCGCCAGCTCGGCCTCGCTGTGCTGCCGGCGGCGTTCCCAATAGGCGTCCGGTTCAACGTGTTTGGGCAGGCCCAGGATGGGCCCGCAATGGGCGCGCACCGCGAAGCCCAGCTGCGAGTCGAATCCCGAATCCACGAGTGGTTCGGTATTGGCCTCGTTGAGGGCGTTCTCGAACCGCCGCCGGTCCCCCGGCCTCAGCCAGCACCCGTGGACGTGCTGGTCGATGAGTGCCACGTCGTCGATGTGGTGCGCCAGCGCGGAGGGATCGGACGCCATCACACGCCCCCTCACAGGCTCCATGCCATGCGGAACTTGTCCGCCAGCTGCTCCGGATCGAGGTTGCCGTAGCGCTCCTGCTCCAGGCGGCGGACCGCGACCACCAGGTCGATCACGGGATCGCCCAGGATTTCCCGCAGCAACCCCGAACCGTCAAGCGCGGCAATGGCTTCCGACTGGGCTTCGGGCAGCCGAACGATGCCGGCTTCGGCGCGCTCCCATTCGGACAGTTTCGCCGGGTCCACCGTGATCTCCGGCGGCAGCGCCGCCTGGCGCTTGATCCCGTCCAGCGCCAGGCCGAGGATCGCCGCCGTCGCCAGGTAGGGGTTCGCCGACGGATCGACGATCTTGACTTCGACGTTGCCGCCGCGCGGACTCCCGGGCCCGCCCTTGACGAACCGCACCGCCGCCTCCCGGTTCTCGGTCCCCCAGCACGCGTAGGCACCGGCCCAGTTACCGGGCCGCATCCGCAGACCGGACACAATCGATCCGCACAGGATGCCCTGGGCTTGGGGCAGCCCTCCGATCACCCCCGCGACGGCGCTCTCCCCCAACGCCGTCATGCCCGCCTGCCCGGTTCCGTCGGAAAACAGCGGGCCTTCGGGGGTTGTTAGCGAAAAGTGTTGGTGTGCACCGGATCCGACGCTGTCGGCGAACGGCGCCGGTGACATGCTGACGCGCAGCCCTTGACGGCGGGCGGCCCGGCCGATGATGAGCCGGGTCAACGCCAGCTGATCGGCGGCGGCCACCGGCGTCAACGGCGACAATGAGATCTCGAATTGGTTGGCGCCGTACTCGGGATGGAACTGTTCGATGGCCACACCGGCCGTCGTGGCCGCGGCGTTGACGTCGCGAATGAACGCCTCGTGTTCGAGCACCCCGGCCAGGCCGTACTGCGCCCACACCGCGGCGGGCAGCCGGCGACCGTCCGGGTCGACCAGGAGGAACTCGATCTCGTGGCCGATCGCCGCCTCGAGGCCGGCTTCTTCGAGCGCGGCCTCGATCCGGCCGAGCGTTCCGCGGCTGCACGCCGGAACGGGTGTGCCGTCCTGCTCGAAAAACGAGGCGGGCGCCCAGGCCAGCCCGTCGCCGACGATCCGTAGCCCCGACAGATCGATGCGGAGGCGCTGATCGCCGACCACGCCGACGTCGTCGGTGAACGCGATGCCGCTCTGGTCGATGGCGAATGCATGCCAGGACGGACTGGCGCCCAGGCCGGGATCGGCGAAGGTGTTGGTCCGCCGGATGGGGACCGTCTTGGCTTGCGTGAGGCCGGCGGGGTTCACGACGGTGCCGATGACCGTGTCGACGCCTTCGGCCTCCAGCTGGGCGATCGCGGCGGCGGCGAGCGGGGTGGCTGTCATGGCAGCCATTGTGGCAATTCGATCAGTTCTGGCGGGCGATCAGCTCGGCGACGAACCGATCGAGGAAGCCGTCCAGTGGGGATTTGCCCGCAGGCCGGATGACGAATTTCGTCAGTCCCGCGTCGATGTAGGCGTCGAGTTGTCGGTGCAGCTGATCCCAGCCGGCGGCGATCAGCGCGGCGGGATCGATTTCTGGACGACGGCGGCGGGCCGCCGCGACCAGCTCCGCGGGCAACTCGCCGTCGGAGACGGCCAACGAAATGCCGAAGTGATCGGGTTCGATGCGCCGGCCGGCTTGCGCCGCGGCCCGCTCGATCGCCTCGCGCCCGGCCCGCGCCTCGGCCGGGGTGAGGAAACTACCCAGCCAGCCGTCGGCCAGCGCGCCGATGCGCCGAAACGCCGCCGGCGCCGACCCTCCCAACCAGATGTCCAGCGGCGGGACCGGCCGCGGAGCGACCGCGGCCCCGCTCACGGTGAAATACCGGCCGCTGTAGCTGGCCGGATCGTCGACCAGCGCCGAGCGCAGCACCCGCAGCGACTCGTCGAACACCGCCGCCCGCTCGCCGTCGGGCACCACGAACACCTCACGCTCGGCCGGAATCGCCGAACGCAAACCGAAGACGGGCAGCACCCGCTTGGGCGCGACGGCCGCCAACGACGCCAACTGCTTGGCCACCAGCACCGGGTGCCGCCCCGGGAGCACGGCCACCGACGTGCCCACCTTCAACCGGGTCGTCCGGGCCAATGCGTAAGCCATGCCGACCACCGGATCGACCGCCGGGGAGTAAACCAGCTCGGAGAACCACAGCGAGTCCACCCCGCTGCTCTCCAGGTGATCGACGATGCCGGCGAGCCGGTCCGGAGCGGTGTCCGCGCCCAACGCGACACCGAAGCGAATCTTCACAGGTATCGCAACACGGCGGTGCCGCCGTTTGTGCCCGCGAAACTTAAACTAGCGCGACCTTTTCCGGCGTGTCGTCGCAGCCAACGCAGTGTCGCGACGCGAGGGCGATGGAGGTTGAGCTCGCGCGGTGGCTATGCGCGGCTGGGCAGGGTCAGCTTGCAAGCCTGGCCGATATCGAGGGTCCGCAGCATCCGGCCCATCCCGACCCACAGTGCGCAGGACATGGCAAGGTCGGCGAGCAGCTCTTCGGAGAAGTGCTCGTTGCACCGGTTCCAGAAGTCTTCGTCGTCGCGCAACTTGGTGTGCTCGGTGCCAAAGCGGTGCGCGAACTCGGCCGCCAGGCGCTCCTGTTCGCTGTACCCCGACCAGGTGCGCCACTCCAGCGCGTGCTCATAGAGCTCTTCAGGAACGTCCGAGTCGTGGGCGCCGTCATCTGCGATGCGGGTGTTCATGCACACCGTGCATTCGTTGTCATGGGCGATCACCGTCCGGGCCAACTCGCGGGTGCGCATGGGCAGCCGGTTCTTGGTGTAGACCGCCTGGCTGAAGTTGGCGATCGCGCCGCCGAGGTCTGGCGACTTCGTGGCCCAGCTGTAGACGTCGTCGTCAGCGAATGTTCCGATTCGGCTCATGGCGTGATGGTACGCCCAGCCCCCGGGCCCGCCGTCTTGATGGCCACCGTCGGATGCTCGTCGTGCCAATCGCGTTGGGCCAGAACCCGATGCGCGACGCGGTCGAGCGCTGCCTGCACCTGGCGACGATCGGGCCGGCCCTCGAATCCGGGCGAGCGTTCCAGCTTGTCGACGAGCCAGGCCAGCAGCAGCGAGTGCACGTATTCGACCTGCTGCGCCCCGGCGGGAGTGAGCCACATTTCGTCGCCGTCGCCGTGCGCGTACCCGGCGGCGATCAGGCGGCCGAAGGTGGGCTCCAGCACCTCGAAAGGGATGCGCATGTAGTCGCCCATGTCGGTGAGCCGCGCCGTCCCATACATCTGCTGATAGCGGTTGATGCGCAGGACGCCCCACAACCCGGCGACGTCGAGCCGGCAGTCGGGTCGCATGGCGATGCTGCGCAGCCGCATGCCGGGAGCGCCCCGCAGCAGCCGGCCGATCGCGGTCTCCAGCATGTCGTCGGGCGATTGGCTGGTGGGCATGGCGAACGCCTCGCCGATGTCGCCGCGGTTGTTGCCGATGCCCCGCAGCGGCACTTCCCGCAGAAACAGCGCCAAGACGAACCCGACCAATGCGACTGGCACCGCACAGAGGAACACCTGGGTGAGCGAGTCGGCATAGGCGGCCACGATCGGGGCCGCCATCGTATGGGGCAGCCGGTGCAGCGCCTCCGGCGAAGCGGCCGCGGCCGCGGGCGCGTGGCTGGCGGCCAGGGCCGGACCGATCCGGCTGTGCAGGAAGTTGGTGAACAGCGAGCCGAATATCGCCGCGCCGAAGGAACTTCCGATGGTTCGGAAAAAGGTGACTCCGGAGGTGGCGACACCGAGGTCGTCGAAGCTCGAGGTGTTCTGGACGATGAGGACCAGCGTCTGCATGCACATCCCGATGCCCGCGCCAAGAACGACCAGGAACAGCGACTGCACCAGGGCCGATGTCGACGGGTCCATCCGCGACATCAGGAAAAACCCTACCGCCATCACCGCGGTGCCCGCGACGGGAAAGATCTTGTATCTGCCCGTGCGGCCGACCAGGACACCACTGCCCATCGAGGTGGTCAGCATCCCCAGGACCATCGGGAGCGTGCGCAGGCCCGACGTGGTCGCCGAGACGCCGTCGACGAACTGCATGTACGTGGGCAGGAACGTCAGCGCGCCCAGCATCGCGAACCCGACCACGAAGGACAGCACGCAGCACACCGTGAATACCGGGTTGCCGAACAGCCGGGTCGGCAGGATCGGCTCGGCGACGCGGCTTTCCACCCAGACGAAGATGCCGAGTGCTACCGCGGAACCGGCGAACAGCCCGAGGATCGTCGCCGAGCCCCATGGATACGTGGTGCCGCCCCAGCTGGTGGCCAGCGTCAGCCCCGTGGCAGCCAGGCCGACGAACAGGATCCCGAGGTAGTCGATGACCGGTTTGGTGCGCTCGCTGAGCGCCGGGATGGCCGCCGCGGCCACGAAGAAGACCACGATCGAAACCGGCACATTGATCCAGAAGGCCCAGCGCCACGTCAAATGGTCGGTGAAGTACCCGCCGAGCAACGGCCCGATCACCGTGGTGACGCCGAATACCGCGCCCATCGCGCCCTGGTAGCGGCCGCGATCCCGCAGCGGAATCACCTCGCCGATCAACGCCGTGGCGGTCACCATGAGCCCGCCGCCACCGATTCCCTGCAGGGCCCGGGCCCCCACCAGCATGGCCATCGACTGGGCGAGCCCGCACAACACGGATCCGACGACGAAGAAGACGACGGCCGCCTGGAACACCCTCTTGCGGCCGAACAGGTCTCCGAGCTTGCCGACCAGGGCGGTCATGATGGTCGACGCCAGTAGGTAGCTGGTGACGACCCAGGACTGATGGCCCGCCCCACCGAGATTGGCGACGATGGTCGGCAGCGCGGTCGCAACGATCGTCTGGTCCAGTGCGGCCATGAGCATGCCGAGCAGGACCGCCACGAAGATGAAGTTCCGTCGCTGCGGATTGACCGCGACGTCGCCGGGTGCGGGCTCGGCAGCCGGGCTGGCCGGGATCGCTGATGGTGTCGCCCTCGTCATGCCTGCCTTTCCGTCGGCGTCCGATGGTTACGGGTGCCCACGGTTAAGCCACGGCAATCGGCAGATTATGCGGCGTTGGCGCGCTACCCCGCCGAGCAGCGCGCGATGATCAGCTCGGTGGCCGCGACACGCACTGCGCCGAGTACAGCTCCTCGCCCAGCTTTTCCATCAACTCCAACTGGGTCTCCAGGTAGTCGATGTGGCTCTCCTCGTCGGCCACGATCTTCTCCAGCAGGATGGCGCTGGTGCTGTCCTGCTTCTCGCGGCACATGATGATTCCGGGCTTGAGCCGGTCCATCACCTCGTATTCGATGGCGAGGTCGGCCTCGAACTGCTCGCGCAGCGTCTGGCCGATGCGCACCGAGAAGAGGCGCTGGTAGTTGGGCAGCCCGTCGAGCAACAGGATGCGATCGGTGATCGCCTCGGCGTGCCGCATTTCGTCGAACGACTCCGAGCGGGTGTGCTCGGCCAACTCGGTGAAGCCCCAGTTGTCCTGCATCTTGGAATGCAGGAAGTACTGGTTGATCGCGGTGAGCTCACTTGTCAGCTGCTCGTTGAGCAGACGCAAAACGTCCGGGTCGCCTTGCATGATCACTCCTACGGTCTGAAAGCTGTCACGTCTGGCCGCGGCGGTGGGCTGGGCTGAAGCACCGGGCTGTAGCAGCACTTTGCCATGCCGGTTTGGAATCTTCCAGGAAGGTATGGCTGTGCTCAGTGTGTCGCGTGGGTGACGAACCCGGGGTTAGGCATCGCTAACCTACTTAGGCTAGACTTCGCTAACATGCGGCTTGTTCGCCCGGCTTACGCCTGCGCCCGAGGGGTGCGCTGATGTACGTGTGCCTGTGCGTCGGGGCCACTAACCAAATCGTGTCCGATGCCGTCGCGCGGGGCGCATCCACGTCCAAAGAGGTCGCCGCCGCGTGCGGGGCCGGGACTGATTGCGGGCGCTGCAGGCGCACGCTGCGCGCGATCATCGAATCCGCGTGTCAACTCGAGCCCGCTCGGTCGCGATAGCCGGTCAGCGTTTGTTGAAGTCCGCCAGGGCCGCGGCGTTGGCCTGGGCGCCCATCAGTTCGGCGAAGTGAGCGTTTTCCCGGGCGCTCGCCGCGGCGATCTCCGGACGGATCGGTTCCATCATCGTGTGCTTGACGGCCATCAGGCTCGAAATGGGCCGTGCCGCAAGGACTTCGGCGTGCCGACGGGCTTCGGGTAGCAGCTCCTCCGGGTCGCAGACCCGCCAAACCAGGCCCATCCGCAACGCCTCGTGGGCGTCGACCCACTCCGAGGACATCAACAGCCACGCGGCGTTTTGCCGGCCCACCAGCTGGGGCAGCAGATAGGACGAGGCCGCCTCGGGCGCCACGCCCAGGCTGGTGAAGGGGCACTTGAGCCGGGCCGTCGACGACATGAAGGCCAGGTCGGCGTAGCCGAGGATGGTCGCGCCGATCCCCACGCCGACGCCGTTGACGGCGCAGATCAGTGGCTTGGGGAACGCGCCGAGCGCGTCGATCAGGCCGGTGAAGCCGTGCTTTCCGGGTGTGAAGGTCGGGTCGGTGATGCGGGCCTGCATTTCGGCGAGGTCGGTGCCCGCGCTGAAGCCGCGGCCCGCGCCGGTCAGCAGGACGACGGCGACCTGGGGATCGTCGGCGGCGGCGAAGAGCGCGTCCGCCGTGGCGTCGTAGAGGGCCTCGTTGAACGCGTTGAGCGCCGCGGGCCGATTCAGCGTGAGGGTGCGCACCCGGTTCTTGTCGTCGATCTGCAGCGTCACCGCTGCAGCGTAACGGGTGAGGCTCAGCCGTTGCTGTAGACGCGGGTCGGCGCGATCAGCACGACCGCCCGCCGCTCCTTGGCCATGACGCGGTCGTATTCGTCCCAGTCGTCGTGGGTGCCGCCGGCGGCGGTGAAGACCTCGCGGAGCAACAGCCGCAACTGGTCGGCGTCTTTCAGCCAGGGCGCCGTGTCATCCGGACCGGCCAGCTCTGCGCGGCCCTCGACCGTCGCCCACTGCCATCCGTTGCGAAACGTGACGGCGAGCTGCGGCCTCGCCCGCAGGTTGGCCAGTTTGACCTTGCCGTAGGTGGTGAAACCCAGGGCCGGCTCACCGGTCACCGGGTGTGGCAGCAGGCCGACGTTGACCAGCGAGGCCTGCACGGTTCCGTCGGCGCGAACCGTGGAGATCACCGCCAGGCCGCTTTCTCCCTTGGCCAGCGCCACTGCCTCGTCGAGTGTTGTCATGGGCGATCCTCAATCCCGGAATGGTGTTCTGAACACGTAGCGGCTGGTCGGCACCGTGTCGATGTTCTGGTTGGCACCGAATGCCGTTGTGCTGGCGACCATCCGGCCGAGCCGGTGTTGTAGGTCGTCGTCGTCGGCAGCACCGAAGAACGCCTTCAGATCGGTGATCGCCTCCTCGGGGAACAACTCCTCGACGATGCCCGCGATTCCCGGCGCACCCGGGGTGAGGGATCGCACCACCCAGTTCTGGGTGTAGCCGAACGTCGACTGGGTTTCGATCGCCACCGAGGTGTGGTCACCCTGCCACCGGGCCAGCCAGGTCGCCTGGTCCAGTTCGGCGGGACGGCGCAGCAACGCGATGTTGGCCAGACCCGTTGTTCGACAACCGGATTCGGTCGGTGGCGCGGGAAGCGGAACCGATTCCGTCACCAGGTAGGCGGCGAGCTGCTCGCATTCCTGCGCGAGAAATTTGAGCGCCGCCGTCGTCTGGTCGCCATAGCATTGCTGGGTCCACATGCTCACCACCGCGGCGGCCGGCGGGTCCATCGTTGTCAGCGTCATCAGCGAGTGACGCACCGCGCGGTCACGAACGTTCAGCTGCAGCCCGGGGACGCCCAGTTCCAACAACGCGTCAGCGACGTGACCCCGCTGCCGGGCACACCAATCGTCGTCCGGCTCCGAGCGCATCAGGACCGCGATCACCTTTTCCATGCGCCGAACTTACCGCCGGCGAACGGCTATTTCGCCGGGCGTACCTGGTGTTCCTGGCCGATCAATTTGCCGATCATCGCCGCGAGCCGCCGGTAGGACTCATCGCGTCCGCTCGAGGAGCGGAAAACCAGGCCGATCCGCCGCCCCGGGCGGGGCGCGGCGAACTGCGCGAGCCCGAGCCGGCTTCTGGCGGCCTCGACCGGCACCGCGCTCTGCGGGATGAGCGTCACCCCCAGCCCGCCGGTCACGCACTGGACCGCCGTCGCCAGCGACGCCGCGCGCGTATTGGCCAGCTCCGCGCGCACGCCCGCCTTGTGGCAGACATCCAGCGCCTGGTCGCGCAGGCAGTGGCCTTCATCCAGCAGCAGCAGCGGCAGGTCGGCCAGCGCGGTCGCCGGCACCCGACGCTTGCCCGACAGCGGGTGCCCGGGCGGCAGCGCGAGCACGAAGTCCTCGTCATAGATCGGGACGGCGGTCATCCCGACGGCCTGCAGCCCTGAGGCGGGCAACGCGATCAGCGCGGCGTCCAGCGCCCCTTCGCGAAGCAGCCTCAGCAGCCGTTCGGTTTGATCCTCGATTACGCGCAAGGTCAGCGACGGCAACTGTTCGGCCAGCCCGGCCAGCACCGTTGGCAGCACATAGGGCGCCACGGTGGGAATCATTCCCAGCCGCACGCCCGCCTGCAGCGGATCGGACGCGCCCGCGGCGGCGGAGGTGAACGCGTCGACGGCCTCGACCACCGCTTGGGCGTGCGGCAGGAGTTGCGTGCCCTCCCTAGTCAAGAAGACACGCCGGGTCGACCTTTCGATCAGCTGGTTGCCCAGCCCCGCCTCCAGCGCCGCCAGCGCCTGCGACAGCGTCGACTGGCTTACGCCGAGAGTTGTTGCGGCGCTGCTGAAGTGCTGTCGTTCGGCCACCGCGACGAACGCGCGAAGCCCGGCGATGGTCGGCTGATAGATTTTATCGGACATACCTATAAGTATAGTGCGATATATCACCTTTACTTCAAATCCATGGGGCGGCATCATGGTGACAGAATGCTAATCTTGACTTAATCCAGATAAGGAGCGATATGTCCCTGCTGACAATCGGCGACCAGTTCCCCGCCTACCAGCTCACCGCGCTGATCGGCGGCGACCTGTCGAAGGTCGATGCCGAGCAACCCGGCGACTACTTCACCACCATCACCAACGAGGACCACGAGGGCAAGTGGCGCGTGATCTTCTTCTGGCCCAAGGACTTCACGTTCGTGTGCCCGACGGAGATCGCCGCGTTCGGCAAGCTCAACGACGAGTTCGAGGACCGCGACACGCAGGTCCTCGGCGCCTCGATCGACAGCGAGTTCGTGCACTTCCAGTGGCGCGCGCAGCACGAGGACCTCAAGAAGTTGCCCTTCCCGATGCTTTCGGACATCAAGCGGGAACTCTCCCTGGCCACCGGCGTGCTCAACGACGACGGGGTCGCCGACCGGGTCACCTTCATCGTCGATCCGAATAACGAAATCCAATTCGTCTCGGCCACCGCCGGATCGGTGGGGCGTAATGTCGACGAGGTGCTGCGGGTCCTCGACGCTCTGCAATCGGACGAGCTGTGCGCCTGCAACTGGCGCAAGGGCGACCCGACCATCGACGCCGGCGACCTGCTCAAGGCATCGGCATAGGGGGGCGAGATGAGTGTCGAGAACCTGAAGGCCGCGCTGCCCGAGTACGCCAAGGACCTCAAGCTGAACCTCGGCTCGATCACGCGCAGTACCGTGCTGAACGAGGAGCAGCTGTGGGGCACCCTGCTGGCCAGCGCCGCGGCCACGCGAAACGCCGGGGTGCTGGCCGAGATTGGCGCCGAGGCGGCCGACTACCTGTCCGCCGAGGCGTACCAGGCGGCACTGGGGGCCGCGTCCATCATGGCGATGAACAACGTGTTTTACCGGGGCCGCGGCTTCCTGGAGGGTCAGTACGACGACCTGCGGCCCGGGTTGCGGATGAACATCATCGCCAATCCGGGCGTGGACAAGGCGAATTTCGAGCTCTGGTCCTTCGCGGTGTCGTCGATCAACGGGTGTTCGCACTGTGTGGTGGCCCACGAGCACACGTTGCGTGAGGCGGGCGTGGACCGCGAGGCCGTCCTCGAGGCGCTGAAGGCCGCGTCGATCGTTTCCGGTGTGGCGCAAGCGATTGTCGCCTCCCAGACGCTGGCCGCCGTCGGCTGATCGCGGCGCTGTGACGAAACCCGCCTGGATCGAGCACGCGATCTGGTGGCAGGTCTATCCGCTGGGGTTCGTCGGCGCGTTTCCACCGTCGTCGCAGCCGCCGCAGCCGGGCCAACATCGGCTGCGGCGGCTCGTCGACTGGTTCGACCACGTCATCGCGCTGGGGGCATCGGGGATCGCGTTGGGACCGATCTTCGCCTCGCGCACCCACGGTTACGACACCACCGACCACCACCGGATCGATCCGCGGCTCGGGGACGACGCCGACTTTGATTACCTGGTGGCCGAGGCGCATCGCCGCGGGCTGCGCATACTGCTCGACGGCGTGTTCAATCACGTCGGCGTGGACTTCCCGCGGTATCAGGAGGCGCCCAACGATGAGGCGTCGGCCCGCTGGTTTCGCGGGCGCCCGGGCCGCTTCCACGCGTTCGAGGGCCACGCGGAGCTCATCACCCTCAACCACGACAACCCCGAGGTCATCGACTACGCCGTCGACGTGATGGCGCACTGGTTGCGGCGCGGCGCGGACGGCTGGCGCCTGGACGCGGCGTATGTTGTGCCGGAACAATTCTGGGCTGCGACGCTGCCGAGGGTCCGCGAGCAGTTTCCGGATGCCTGGTTCGTGGGCGAGCTCATCCACGGTGACTATGCCGCGGTGGTCGAGGCGGCGAAGTTCGACTCGGCGACCCAATACGAGCTGTGGAAGGCGATCTGGAGCGGCCTCAACGACGGCAATTTCTTTGAGCTGGACTGGGCGCTGCAGCGGCACAACGAGTTTCTGGCCGCCTTCGCCCCGCTGACGTTCATCGGCAATCACGACGTCACCCGCATCGCCAGCCGGCTCGAACGCCCCGAACACGTGGCCCACGCGCTGGTGATCCTGCTGACCGTCGGCGGGGTGCCCAGCGTGTACGCCGGCGACGAGCTCGGATTCCGCGGCATCAAGGAGGAGCGGTACGGCGGCGACGACGCGGTGCGCCCCGAGTTCGGGACTCCCCCAGTGGAATTGGACGCGTTCGGCGCCGACCTGTGGGCGTTGCACCAGTACCTCATCGGGCTGCGGCGTCGCCATGCCTGGCTGCACGCGGCATCGACGACCGCGTTGCGGCTCGGCAATCGGCACTACGTCTACGAGGCCCGCAGCGGCGACAACGCGCTGCTCGTCGCGCTCAACATCGACGACGAACCGCTGCGGGTGGTGCTTCCGGAAGTGGGCACTCCCCGCGCGCGGGTCGTGGGCGGATCGGCCGCCCCGCCGCAGGAGGTCGTCGAAACACTGGTGGTGGAACCCCACGGCTGGCGGATACTCAGCCCCGCCTAAGGGCCCGTCAGCCGCGCCAGCGTCGGCTGATCCTGCTGGCCGTCGTAGTACCTATCGAGCAGTGCGACGAAGTCCTCGTTGGCGTCCGTGGCGTGGGCGAACAGCGTCATCGACGAGCGCAGCTTGAGGTCGTCGGGCGAGCCGAAGATCTCCCCGATCGAACGGCCCCGCACCTCGTTGACCAGCCGAGCGCACTCGTGCAGTCGGGGTCCGAGCAGCGCGTGCGCCAGGTAGGCGCGGGCCTCCTCGAGCGAGGAGATGCCGTAGCGCACCGCCATCGGGCTGCTGCCCAGGCCGCGGATCTGCGGGAAGACGAACCACATCCAGTGGCCGCGTTTTCGTCCGCCGCGCAGCTCGTCGACGACGCTGCGGTAGACCGGGGCCTGCGCGTCCACGAAACGCTTCAGGTCGAAGGGATCGCTCACCAAGGCCATTTGACTACGGTGGCATATATGCGGGTCAAGCGACGAGTGCCCAAGGTGCGCGACCTGGCGCCGCTGATCCAGTTCAAACGACCGCAGTTCGACGCGACCAAGCGCCGCCTGGACGCCGCGTTCACCATCGAAGACCTGCGCCGCATCGCCAGACGCCGCACCCCCAAGGCGGCGTTCGATTACACCGACGGCGCGGCCGAGGATGAGCTGTCCATCGAGCGGGCCCGGCAAGCCTTCCGCGACATCGAGTTTCACCCGACGATTCTGCGCGACGTCTCCAACGTGACCGCCGGATGGAACGTCCTGGGCCAGCCGGTGGTCCTGCCGTTCGGGATCGCGCCTACCGGATTCACCCGGTTGATGCATACCGACGGTGAGATCGCCGGCGCACAGGCGGCGGCGCGGGCCGGGATCCCGTTCTCGCTCTCCACCCTGGGCACCACCGCGATCGAGGATCTGGTGAGCGCTGTTCCCCAGGGCCGCAAGTGGTTTCAGCTGTACATGTGGCGCGATCGGGACCGCTCGATGGCGCTGGTGCAGCGCGCGGCGGACGCGGGATTCGATACCCTGCTGGCGACCGTCGACGTCCCGGTCGCGGGCGCGCGGCTGCGCGACAACCGCAACGGTATGACGATCCCGCCGACGCTGACGCTGCGGACCGTCCTGGACGCGGTGCCGCACCCGAAGTGGTGGTTCGACCTGCTGACCACCGAGCCGCTGGCCTTCGCGTCGCTGGATCGGTGGTCGGGCACCGTCGGCGAGTATCTCAGCACGATGTTCGACCCCAGCCTGACCTTCGATGACTTGGAGTGGATCAAGGCCCAATGGCCCGGCAAGCTCGTCGTCAAGGGAATCCAGACACTCGACGACGCCCGCGCCGTGGTCGACCGCGGCGTCGACGGCATCGTGTTGTCCAATCACGGTGGGCGCCAGCTGGATCGGGCCCCGGTGCCCTTCCACCTGTTGCCGGCGGTCGCCCGTGAGCTGGGCAAGCACACCGAGATCCTGCTCGACACCGGCATCATGTCCGGCGCGGACATCGTGGCGGCGATCGCGCTGGGGGCCCGCTGCACGCTGATCGGGCGGGCCTACCTGTACGGGCTGATGGCGGGTGGCGAGGCGGGTGTGACCCGCGCGATCGAGATCCTGCAGGGCGGTGTGACGCGCACGATGGCGCTGCTCGGCGTCACCTGCCTCGAGGAGCTTTCGCCCAAGCACGTGTCGCAGCTGCGGCGCCTAGGGCCGATTTCGCCGCCAGCATAACGCCTGTGTGACGCTGCGCTGGCCGGGAACAAACTGCCGCCCGGCTGGGTTAAGCGCAGGAGACTCAACTTTTGGAGGATTGATGGCTGAAGCCATGTCAGTGCCGGTGTTGTTCACCGCGACGATCGTGTTGCCGGGAATGGTGGTGCCGATTGCGCTGGACGACGCAGCACGAGCGGCGATCGACGCCGCGCAGGCCAGCGAGTCCGGGCAGCTGCTGATCGCCCCCCGGCTGGACGACCGGTACCCGACCCACGGCGTGATCGCCAAGATTTTGCAGGTCGGACGGATCGCCGGAGGCGGCGGCACCGCCGCCGTCGTGCGCGGCGAGCGCCGGGCGCACATCGGAGCCGGCGCTTCCGGGCCCGGCGCCGCGCTGTGGGTCGAGGTGACCGAGGCGCCGGAGACCGAGCCGACCGATGAAATCAAGGCCCTGGCGGCGGAGTACAAGAAGTTGCTGCTGGCCATGCTGCAGCGGCGCGAGGCCTGGCAGATCATCGACTACGTCAACAGCCTGACCGATCCGTCGGCGCTGGCGGACACGTCCGGGTACGCGTCCTACCTGACGGACGTGGAGAAGCGCCAGCTGCTGGAAACCGTCGATGTGGCCGAGCGGCTGCGGGTGCTGATCGACTGGACCAGCGGCCACCTCGCCGAGGTCGAGGTCAACGACAAGATCGCCGAGGACGTCCGCGAGGGCATGGAGAAGACGCAGAAGGAATTCCTGCTGCGCCAACAGCTGGCCGCGATCCGCAAGGAGCTCGGCGAGGGTGAACCCGACGGTTCGGACGATTATCGCGCCCGCGTGGAGGCCGCCGAGCTGCCCGAGAAGGTGCGCGAGGCCGCGCTGCGCGAGGTCGGCAAGCTGGAACGGGCCAGCGACCAGAGCCCGGAAAGCGGCTGGATCCGTACCTGGCTGGACACCGTGCTGGACCTGCCCTGGAACGTCAAGACGGAGGATTCGACGAATCTGACGGCGGCGCGGGAAATCCTGGACGCCGACCACCACGGGCTCGATGACGTCAAGGACCGCATCGTCGAGTATCTGGCGGTGCGGAGCCGGCGCGCCGAGCGCGGGCTGCAGGTCGTCGGCGGGCGTGGTTCCGGCGCCGTGATGGCGCTGGCCGGTCCCCCCGGCGTCGGCAAGACGTCGCTGGGCGAGAGCGTGGCCCGGGCGCTGGGCCGCAAGTTCGTGCGCGTCGCCCTGGGCGGTGTGCGCGACGAGGCCGAGATCCGCGGGCACCGGCGCACCTACGTGGGCGCGCTGCCGGGCCGGATCGTGCGCGCGATCGGCGAGGCGGGTTCGATGAATCCCGTTGTGCTGCTGGACGAGGTCGACAAGGTCGGTTCCGACTACCGCGGTGACCCAAGCGCGGCGCTGCTCGAGGTGCTCGACCCGGCGCAGAACCACACGTTCCGCGACCACTACCTGGATCTGGACCTGGATTTGTCCGACGTGGTGTTCCTGGCCACCGCCAATGTGATCGAGAACATCCCGTCGGCGCTGCTGGACCGCATGGAGCTGGTGCAGATCGACGGTTACACCGAGGACGACAAGGTCGCCATCGCCCGTGATTACCTGCTGCCCCGGCAGCGGGAGCGCGCGGCGCTGAACGACGACGAGGTCGCCGTCACCGACGCCGCGCTGCGCAAGATCGCCGCCGATTACACCCGCGAGCCGGGTGTGCGGCAGTTCGAGCGGCTGCTGGCCAAGGCGATGCGCAAGGTGACGACCAAGCTGGCCGAGGAGAGCGGGGCGATGGCCCCGAAAATCCTAGATGAGCCCGATTTGGTGGGTTACCTTGGCCGGCCGCGCTTCACGCCGGAATCGGCGGAACGCACGGCGGTGCCGGGCGTGGCCACCGGCCTGGCCGTGACCGGCCTGGGCGGCGACGTCCTCTACATCGAAGCCGGGGCGACCGATGGCGAGCCGGGTTTGCAGTTGACCGGTCAGTTGGGTGACGTGATGAAGGAGTCGGCGCAGATCGCGCTGTCCTACGTGCGCTCGCACGCTCACGCGCTGGGTGTCGACCCCAAGGCGCTGGATCGGCGCATCCACGTGCACGTGCCGGCCGGCGCGGTGCCCAAGGACGGCCCGTCGGCCGGTGTCACGATGGTGACCGCGCTGGTGTCGATGGCCACCGGGCGTCAGGTCCGCTCCGACGTCGGGATGACGGGCGAGGTCACGCTGAACGGCCGGGTGCTGCCGATCGGCGGTGTGAAGCAGAAGCTGCTGGCCGCCCAACGGGCCGGTCTGTCAACGGTTTTCATCCCGTCGCGCAATGAGCCGGACCTGGACGACGTCCCCGCCGAGGTGCTCGCCGCGCTGGACGTGAAGCCGATGACCGACGTCGCCGAGATCGTCGCTCAGGCGCTCGAACCGGCTGCCGCGGGCGCTTCGGCTGCCGCCTGATACCCAATGCGGCTGGGGCGAAGGGTATTCGGCGCATGTCGAGTGCCCCTCGATGCCAATGAATCGGGAGGGAGAGGTTTTTCGCTTCCCCCGCCCGGGTAGCCAAGCCTAGGTGTCGGTAAATGAACAACAAGTCAACGCAGTTCAGTGCTGTGTAAAGCAGCCGGACCGCGAGACAAGGAGTTCTCACCATGAAGCTGACGAAAATAGCAGCCAGCGCGGCAATGGCCGGCGCGTTGGGGTCCGCTGTGCTCGGGGTTGGTGCCGGTTTGGCGCAGGCCGACCCGCATGGCCCGAACCCGCCGGGGCCGGGTTGTGTCGGCGGTCCGGGCGTCAACTGCAACGGACCGGGTACTCCGCTTCCGCCGGGGCAGCAGGGATTCCCGCCGCCGGGGCACTACAACGATCCGGTCGGCTACGGATACCCGCCCACCTGGATGCCCCCGGGCAATCCGATGGCATACCCGGTGGTGTTTAACCCGGGCGTGAACGCGTGGGGTGTCTTCCTGCCCGGTGGTCAATTCGTCGCATACGCGACCTAAAGGGCACAACGAGACAGCCGCCTCCAAACAGGGGCGGCTGTCTTCGTCGCAGCCTTCGCCGAGCCTGTAAATCCGCAGGAGAAGCCGAGTTGAGGCCTGCAAAATTACAGGCTCGGCGAATTGTCGGTTGCCACCGTTAAGGTCGGCCCATGGCGTACGACGAAGACCTGGCCAACCGGATCCGCGAACTGCTGGGCGCCGAGGGGGGCGTCGAGGAAAAGCGAATGTTCGGTGGCCTGGCTTTCCTGATCAACGGCAACATGTCGGTGGCCGCCAGCGGCCAGGGCGGGTTGCTGGTACGGGTACCGCCGGAGGACACCGACGAGCTGCTGGAGCGTCCGCACGTCGGCCCGATGGTGATGGCGGGCCGGGAAGCCCGCGGCTGGTTACGCGTCGACCTCGACGGCGTAAAAACCAAACGGCAGCTGCAGAGTTGGGTCACCCGGGGCACCGGCTACGCCCGCAGCCTGCGCCCAAAGTAACGGCCGCGGTTTGCTCGGAGACGGTGCGGGTAAGCGGAGCCGTATGGACCAGCGCGAAGAACTGGTGCGACGACTGCTCGAGGTCGCCGGCACGACGTACGCGGCCGAGGCCGGTGTCAAGATCAATGACAAGCCGATGCCGCTGTTCCAGTTGCTGGTGCTGTGCATGCTCGCCAGCAAGCCGATCGATGCCGCCATCGCCATGGGCGCCGCCCGTGAATTGTTCAAGGCGGGCCTGCGCTCGCCCAAGGCCGTGCTGGCATCGGATCGGCGCACCATGATCAGCGCATTTGGCCGCGCCCACTACGTGCGGTACGACGAAAGTTCGGCCACCCGGCTCACGGACATGGCCGAGCGGGTCCGCGACGACTACTCCGGCGACCTGCGCGAAATCGCCAAACGCAGCCGGCACGACGTCGCCGCGGCGAAACGGATGCTGAAGCGATTCAAGGGAATCGGTGACACAGGCGCCGACATCTACCTGCGCGAGGTGCAAGACGTCTGGCCCTGGGCGCGCCCCCAACTTCGACGACCGCGCCACCGCGGCGGCCAAGCAACTGGGTCTGCCCGCTCAGCCGGCCAAGCTGGGAGCCCTTGCTCCGCGGGCCAACGCGCGGCTGGCGGCCGCGCTCGTCAGGGCATCATTGGACGACGACGTGCGCCGGCAGGTGTCCGGTTGATCCGGCATTGACCATACGGATCGGCACCTCCGGATGGTCCTACAACCACTGGGCGGATGTGCTGTACCCGACCGGTTTGCCCTCGGCGCGCCGGTTGTCCCGCTACGTCGAGGCCTTCGACACCGTCGAGCTGAACGCGAGTTTCTACCGCTGGCCCAAGGATTCGACGTTCGCCGGTTGGCGCGATCAGCTGCCCGACGGGTTCAGGATGTCGGTCAAGGCGCATCGGGGGCTGACGCACTACCGCCGGCTATCCTCGCCCGAACCATGGATCGAGCGGTTCGAGCGCTGCTGGCAGCTGCTGGGAGATCGCCACGGGGTGCTGCTGGTCCAACTGCACCCCGAGCAACGGCGTGACGACGCGCGCCTGGATGCCTTCCTGGGCAGCGTGCCGGAGTCCATCCGCGTGGCCGTCGAGCTGCGGCACCCGTCCTGGAACGCCCCGGCCGTGTACGAGTTGCTGGAGCGCCGCCGCGCCGCGTACGTGGTGATGAGCGGCGCCGGACTGGCGTGCGTGCCACGCGCCACCACCGATCTGGTGTATGTCCGGATGCACGGCCCGGACCAGGATGCGATCTATGCCGGCTGCTACTCGGACGACGAGCTGCGGCGCTGGGCCGACCGGATCACCGAGTGGGACGGCGACGGCAGGGACGTGTGGATGTATTTCAACAACGATCTGGGCGGCCACGCCGTGCGCAATGCGCTGACATTGCGAGAACTTCTGGAGTGAGCCGCCCCGGGTAGGCTGGAAATTCGGAGGCAGGACGGAGCGGGATCATGGCCAGCTCGACCACATTCGTAATCATCGGCGGCGGACTTGCCGGAGCGAAATCCGTAGAAGCCTTGCGCGGCAGCGGGTTTGACGGCCATGTCATCTTATTCGGCGAAGAGAAGCTGCTGCCCTACGAGCGGCCCCCGCTTTCCAAGGAGTATCTCGCCGGGAAGAAGTCGCTCGCCGACTTCACTGTGCAGAACTCCGACTGGTATCGGGATAACCACGTCGACCTGAGGCTGGACGCGCGGGTGTCGTCCTTGGACGCCGCCCGACACACGGTCGGGCTTCCCGACGGCAGCACCGTGGCCTACAACAAGCTCATGCTGGCGACGGGGTCGGCCTCGCGGCGCCCGCCGATCCCCGGAGCTGACGCCGACCGAGTCCACTACCTGCGGACATATGGCGACGCCGTGGCACTGAATTCCGTTCTTACCGAAGGATCTTCGCTGGCAGTCGTGGGTGCGGGATGGATCGGCCTGGAGGTGGCAGCGGGGGCCCGCCAGCGCGGTGTCGATGTGACCGTGGTCGAGACGGCCAGACAACCGCTGCTGGCCGCGTTGGGAGAAACCGTCGGCGAGGTGTTTGCCGACCTGCATCGTCATCACGGGGTGGACTTACGGCTCGAGGCGCACGTGGAGGAGATTGCAACGGCAGCAGGCCGGGCCACCGGACTGAAGTTGCGTGATGGATCGACGGTTACCGCGGATGCGGTGCTGGTGGCCGTCGGCGCCAAGCCGAACGTCGAACTGGCCGAACAGGCCGGGTTGTCCATGGGTGACGGCGGGATACTTGTCGATGCGTCGTTGTGCACCTCCGATCCCGACATCTATGCGGTCGGCGACATCGCCGCCGCCGAACACCCGCTGTTCAGTACCCGGATCCGCACCGAGCACTGGGCCAATGCCCTCAAACAACCCGCGGTCGCGGCGGCCGGAATGCTGGGCAATCCAGGCGAATACGCCGAGCTGCCCTATTTCTTCACCGACCAATACGACCTCGGAATGGAATACGTCGGACACGCGCCCAGCTTTGAGCGGGTGGCATTCCGCGGCGATGTGGCAGGCCGTGAGTTCGTCGCGTTCTGGCTGGATGACGAAAACCGGGTACTGGCCGGGATGAACGTCAATGTCTGGGATGTGCTCGACGACGTCAAAGCCCTGATTCGTTCGAAGACTCCGGTGGACATCGACAAGCTGACAGATCCGCAGTCGCCGCTTACCGAGCTCTAGTCGGCCGCGGACTGATCGGGTGGAGTCCAGCTCCCGTCGATGACCTCGGGCGGGCGTTGTACCTGCAGGCGTTCCCGTTCGGCGCGGCGGCGTTTGATCCGCAGCCGAGCGTCGGCCGGCATGGTGACCAGTTCGTCACAGGTCAGGTAGTAGACATCGTCAACCACGTCGATCAGGTCCGCCGTGACTCGTCGAGATCCCAACTTGCGCAACGTCATCCGCAGCTCATGGGTGAACCGGATGGTGGTGTCGTGAGCCAGCTCGCGCGACCCGCGGGCTTTCTCGGCCACTCGCCGGGCGAGCGTGGGTGGCCGCGTCGGCCCGGCGGGCGCGGCGCCGGCGACCACCGTGGGTACCGCCACCTCAGCGGCCGCCACGAGCAACATCGCCGGATCGTCGCCGAACACCGGGCTGGCCAGCTCGGCCTCACCCGGTCCGCGGTGCCCGATCCTGGCGACCGAGGCGTCGAGAGCGCCGGCGGTGTCGGGAGACAATGCACGAATGCTGCCGATGTTGCCTTCGGCGGCCAACGCCCACAACGGCGGGTCACCGCGCAACGCCGCCGCGAGCTCGGCGGTCTCGGCCGCGATGCGGGTGCTTTCCATGATCATGCCCAGCCCCGACACCCTGGACGCGGCACGCGTGTGTTCCAGGGCCGCCGCGGTGACGCCGGAATCGATCAGCCACAACGCCGTGAGGATCCAGCCCTGGTGGATGCGATCCCGCAACAGCGGCACGCGGACTTCGAGGGCGGCATCCGGCAGCGCCTCCAGCTGTGCGGCGTCGGAGCGTTCGGCCTCGGCGGCCGCGCGGTAGGCCAGCGTGTCGCGCCTGAGATGGCGCATGAGTGTTAGCGAGCGCGCGGTGACGACAGCTTTGGCGATCGACCCGAGCGCCCCCTCGGCCAGCTTCGGCTCACCGAACGGCAGGACGTCCCCCACATGCGGTTGGTCGACCAGGGCGTGCCGGGCGACGGCGTGCTGGTCCCATCCGGGCAGTTGGGTGGCGGCGACGACGTTGGCGGACACCCCGACGTAGGCGCGATGGCCGAAGACCGCGATCGCCCGGCTGCTCCACTCGTCGTCGACCACGCCGCCGAGCGCGAGCACCTGACCCATCACCCGGCTGGCCGCGCGCAGCCCTCCCAGCTGGACGTCGAGCGTCATCGGGGTCAACGGGCCGGGCAGCGCCTCGGCGAGCCGGGCCGCACTGAAGACGGGGAACCGGGGATCGATCCGATCGTCGAACTCCCCCTCCATCCCGTCGGGGGCCGCGCTGTGCAATTCGTCAGACGGCCGGGAGCGTGGGAGGACCTCCACCGGGAGTGCGAGCTGGCCGCCGCGGCTGAGCGCGCCCGCCGGAAGGAGCCGGCGCCCGGCGAGCCCACGCGCGGTGTCGGCGACCGCTTCGAGCGCCTGCCAGCCGAATTCAAAGCCCCAATCCTCTTGCACCGCAGTGATATCCATTTTCGGAATCAATGTCGACCAGCTGCGAACCCGATGCAGTCGCGAGCGCGGGTCAACGGATCGCAGCACCCGCCACGCGGTGACCACGTTGGTGGTGTCGGGGGTGGCGACGTCCACCACGCCGGTGCGGTCGCTGTTCAGCGAGAACACCAGGAAGCGGACCAGGTCGTCGATGTGCAGGACGCGCATCGGCTGGGTCGAAACCCTGCTGCGCAGCAGCGTGGCCACCGTGCGGCACACCATCCAATCGAGCTGGCGGCCGACCGGCGGCGCGATCCGGACGACCAGGCTGGGTGCCCAGCTCGTGGACACCAGCTCCTCGGCGGGTCGATACAGCTCGGGCCGGCCTGCGGCCTGGGACACGAACAGCAGCCGCGCACCGGCGCGGGCGGCCGCGTGGGTGACATGGACGACTCCGCCGATGTCTGCGCTGCCGGGCGCGCTGGTGTCGATCGGGCCCAGGTGGATCACCGCGTCGGCTTCATCGGCCAGGTCTTGCAGGACGGGGTCGCTCGGCGGCGCGCAAACGAATTCGACGCCGGGATCCAGGCAGGGGTGGGGGTGCTCAGCAATCCCGCTGACCGTGTGTCCGGCAGCGATCAGCTGCCGTGCGACCAGCCGCCCTATTGCGCCGGTGGCGTCGGTAACCAGGATGCGCACCTGGGCTCACCTCCCCCAACGTCCAACACGACAATAGGCAGGTCGGCGTCACCTACGCGACCGTTACCCCTTCTGGGACCCGCTGGCCTGTGGCGATGTATTCGGGCGGTTACCGCAGCGCCGCTCCGCCGTCCGGGGTGACGGCAACCTTGGCGCCACCAATATCTTCACGCACGGTCGCTTCGGCGGAACCGGGATCGGCGATGACGGCCAGGGTGCGGGCCCCGTCGGGCGTGCGCACCGCCACGAACGCCTTCTCGGGTTGTCCCTCGCGGTTGAACGGCGCCGTCCACGCTTCGACTGTCCCGACGCCGTCCCACTCGACCAGGCCCTCGCGGGTGGGCTGGCGGTCCACCGCCGGCTGCGCATCTTCCCAACGGAATTCGGCCGGCGGCTCGGTGCCGTAGACGCCGAAGCTGTGTTTGGTCAGGTACCCGCCGTTGGCGGTGACGAGGGCGCGACGCCCGGGGTTGGTCACCAGCAGTTCGGCCATGGTAGCGATGGAATGCATGACGTAGTTGCTCCACGGGCCACCCGCGAAGGTCAGCCCGCCGGTGACGGTGAGCGGGCGGGCCGGGTCGTCGACGCTCAGTCCGAGTTCGGCGGCCGCGACCTGAACGGCGGAGGGGAAACAGGAGTACAGGTCGACGTAATCGACGTCGTCGATGCCCAGGCCGGCCAGCTGCAGCGCCCGCGCGCCGCCGATCCGGATGGCCGCCGAGCGGTGCAGCTCGTCGCGCTCGGCGATGGACGGGGTGTCGTGCGCGTCGGTGCCCGCGTGCGGGTAGACCCACCGGTCGGCGGGGACTTGCAGCCGCTTCGCCTGCTCGACCGACGTCAGGACCAGCGCGGCGCCCTGGTCGACCATGTTGTTGGAGTTCATCAACTTGGTGTAGGGCCAGCTGATCATCCGGTTCTGCGGTCCGGGCCGCCGGATTTCCTCGGCGGTCACCGGTTTGCGGATCCACGCGTGCGGGTTGTCGACCGCGACGGCGTTAAACCGTGCCCACAGCTCGCCGATGCGCTTGAGGTGGTCCTCGACCGACTCGCCGTTCGCGACGCGAAGCGCCTGCTCGAACAGCGGGTAGACGTAGGCCGGTAGGTTCAGTCCGACCCTGAGCTCGGCGTCGCCGGCCATCGGGACGTCGTCACCGGCGACCTCGGCCGTCGGTACGGATTCGTCCTGAACCGTCCACTCGAGTTTGCTTCCCTTGGCCTTCAGTCCCCGCCGGGTGCGCCAGGTTTCGGCGCCCGCGAGCAGCACGACACCGGCCCGGCCCCGCTGAATGTCCAGGCAGGCCTGGTTGACCAGCGACTGCGGGACGTTGCCGCCGACGGGGCTGTAACGGGTGGTGAACCCCGCGGCGCCGAGCCGCTCGCCCAGCAACAACGCCGGATCGCGGTAGTGCGCCGACAACACGTTCACCACGCGGATGGAGTCCACGGCCTCGAACACCCGGGCGTCCGCGGCCTGCCGGGCCGCGGCGGCCATCAGGTCCACCGGTTCGACCGACCGCGTGGCCGGGTCGATCTCGTCGCGGTGGTTGACCTGGCCGTAGCCGATCAACACCGGTGTCCTGGGGTCGACGGTCATACGACGAATTTAGCGTGACTATGAATCGGGCCGGCCCGCAGCCCGGGAACGCCAGGCGGGCTGGTCCTGGCCCGCACTCGCGAACAGCACGCGATCGCGGATCAGCCGCTCGGTCTCTTCGGCGCCCATCCCGAGCAGATCGCGGCAGATCTCGCGAGTGTCCTGGCCCGGCAGGGGCGCCGGGCGGTGTGGGGCCGGCGGGATGTGCTGAAAGGGTGCGGGGCCCGTCTCCGCAGGCAGCGGGCGCTCGATCAGCGGATGCGCCATGTCGCTGAACAGTTTTCGTTCGATCAGCTGGGGGTCTTCCAGTATGTCCGGCGGGCGGTTCATCGGCCCGGCCGCGACCCCGGCCGCCTGCAGCAGTTCGGCATTGCGCAACGGGGTGCGCGACCGCGTCCAGGTCGACACCAGCTCCACCAACTCGCGCCGGTTGGCCAGGCGCGACTCGCCGGTCGCGAACCGCGGGTCGTCGACCCATTGTGGATGGTCGAGAAGGCCTGCGAGGCACCGCCATTCGTCGTCCGAACCGATCGAGATGGCGCACCATTCGTCGTCGCCCGCGCACGGGTAGACCGCGTGCACACTGGTGTCGTCGCGGATCGGGCCGATCCCCGCGGCCGGTGCGGCCTCGGCGACGTACAGCGTGTCGAGCTGATTGACCACGACCTCGGCCTGCGAGATGTGGACGTGGGCCCCGCTGCCGGTGCGATCGCGATGGATTAGCGCGGCCAGCGCCGCGATGGCGGTGACCCGCCCGACCACGTGATCGGGGAAGATCGTCGTCGCATCGTAAAAGGCGTGCCGCCCTGTGCCGGGCTGGTCGTCCGCATCCTCGGACGTCCACAGCCGGGTGACGCCGGTGGCGGCGCGGACCAACGGACCGTAGCCGAGCCGGGTCCGCCAGGGACCGCTGTTGCCGTAAGCGCTGCTGCCCGCGAGCACGATCCGCGGGTTGACGGCGCGCAGCGCGTCGTAGTTAAAGCCAAGGGCGGTAAGGGTTCCCGGCTTGAAGTTGGCGAACACGGCGTCGGCCTCGGCGACCAGCCGGCCGAAGACGTCCTTGCCCTCGGCGCTGCGCAGATCCAGGCCCAAGCCGAGCTGATTGCGGTGGGTCCAGGCGAACGACTCGCTCATGGCGTCGCCGGCGCGGGCCTGCCGCAGTCCGTCGGGGTAGTCGGCGCTTTCCACCTTGATGACCTCGGCGCCCAAGTCGCTGAACAGCCGGCTCAGCTCGCCGCCGGCGACGATGATGCCCAGGTCGAGAATCCGCAGCCCGGTAAGCGGATACTCGCCGACCCTGCCCGACGGCGCCCGCACCAGCACCGGATTCCCGCGCCAGCACGGTTCGTCCTGCCCCGCGGCCGGGGCCGGTGTACGGAAACCCGACCGCTGCCCGTCGACGACGAAATATCCGGTGGGCACGCGGGTGCGCACGCCGGGCAGCAGCTCGGCGTCGGTGATCGCGCCCACCTCTTGGAAATGTTCCGAGCCCAGGACCCAGGACGGCGGAAGCACCGCGGCGATCGGCACCCCGTGCGCCTGCCCGGCGGCCACCAGATCCCTCATCGTCTGGTCGGCGAACAAGGCCTGAGCCAGAACGCTGATCTCGGGCCAGGCCGCCATCCGGGCGCCGATCGCGTCGTATTCGGGGTCCTGAAAGTCTTCGGGCTCCCCCAGCCAGCGCCGCAATCCCCGCCACTGCCGCGGCGCCATCACGCACAACCGGACATACCCGTCCTTGCATGGGCAGATCGGATAGGCGTCCTGGTTCTTCGGGCGTCCGCGCCACCGCCCGCTGTGGCGGACGCCGGCCGCGACCTGCCCGTGCGCGCCGAATGCCGGGTCGAGCGCCATGACGACGGCGTCGAACCGCGAGAAGTCGACGTAATCGCCTGTGCCGCAGCGCAATCGGTTGTAGTAGGCGACGAGCGCGGCCCACGCCGCCTGCACTGCGGCGGTTGCCGAAGCGATGCCGTCCGGCGGCAACACGGGGGTTCCGGTGGTGGGACCCGATCGCGACAACGCGCCACACATCGCGAACAACACCGGATCGGTGGCACGCCATGAGGACCGCGGACCCGTCTCACCGAAGTCAGTGATCGACAGCACCACCAGGTGCGGGTAGCGGGCGGCCAAATCCGCACCCGGCGCCCCGAACGCGGCGGCCAGCCCGTCCAGGCCGCTGTCCACGACAATGTCGGCCTCCGCGGCGAGGTCGAGGAACCGGTAGCAATCGTCCTCTTCGAGCGGGTCCAGCATGGCGCTGCGTTTGTTGGCGTTGTGCACGGCGAACGGGATGCTCGCGCCGGCCAGCGCCGGCAACTCCTCGCGTCCAAGGTTTCCGCCCGGAGGTTCCACCTTGAGCACGTCGGCGCCCAGGTCGGCGAACAGGCGCGTCACGGCGTCGGCGCTGCCACTCGACAAGTCGAGAACGCGCACGGCGTCGAGCAACCCGTCTGACATCCGCCCACCGTACCTGCCTGGTCAGCGGCCGGCCGCGAGCACTTGCACGGCGGCCAAATGTGCAGCCGCCCAAGCCGGTTGGTGCGGAAATTCGGACCGGCTACGCTCGGTAGTTCTCATCAATGATCCGGGATGGAGGCGCCCCACCCAATGACCGCGCACTTGAGCTATGTCGAGGCCGTGGTAGTCGGCGCGTTCCAGGGTGTCACCGAGCTGTTCCCGGTCTCCAGCCTCGGGCACTCCGTATTGGTGCCGGCGCTGGTCGGTGGGCAATGGGCCCGGGACCTCAACGTCTCCACCCCCGAATCGCCCTACCTCGCGTTCATCGTCGGCCTCCACGTCGCCACCGCCGCCGCCCTGCTGGTGTTCTTTTGGCGGGACTGGTTACGCATCGTCGCCGGCTTCGTCTCATCGCTGCGGTACCGACGAATCCAGACGCCCGACGAGCGGCTTGCCTGGCTGATCGTGGTCGCCACCATCCCGGTCGGCCTGGCCGGGGTGGCCCTCGAACACCTCTTCCGCGCCACGCTGGGCAAACCCATTCCGGCGGCGGCATTCCTGGTGCTCAACGGAATTGCGCTGTATGCCGGCGAGGTGCTGCGTCGCCGCGTCTCACCGGCGGGCGACGACGAGCAGGCGGACCACAGCGGCGAGGCCGTCGACAACCGGCTGGCCCAACTGCCGATGCGCCGGGGGCTGGTGATCGGGTCCTCCCAGATCCTGGCGCTGCTGCCCGGCATCAGCCGCTCCGGCATCGCCATGGTGGCCGGCCTGTGGCGCGGCCTCTCGCACGAAGACGCCGCCCGCTTCTCGTTCTTGCTGGCCACGCCGATCATCCTGGCGGCCGGGGTCTACAAGGTTCCGGACCTGTTCGGGCAGCTCGGGGCCGGGATCGGAGGCCAAGTCCTGGCCGGCAGCGTCGCCTCCTTCGTCTGCGCCTACCTGGCCGTGCGGTTCCTGACGCGGTACTTCCAGACCCGCACCCTGACACCGTTCGCCGTCTACTGCGCCCTGGCGGGCGGCTTCAGCCTGGTGTGGCTCAGCGTGCACTAGACGGGCGCGCACCGGTAGCGCACTTGTTTCACCGCTGATTTGCCGAAAGTCACTGTGCGGCAGGCTCCGTCGAGTTTCCACCCGTCGCGTTCGTAAAACCGCCGGGCGAGGACGTTCCCGTCCAGCAGCCAAAGCAAGGCTCCCGTCACGCCGACCAAACGCAGCCGTTCGCGCGCGGCGGTGATCAGCAGCCGCCCGACTCCCATCCGCACGTGCGCGGGATCGACGTAGATCGCTGTCAGCTCACCGAAGTTCGGGAAGTCCATCTCGCGGCACAGGCCCGTGATAACCAGGCCGCGGATCGCGATACCGTCGACCGCGATCAGCGTGGACGGCATCCGAAGCCCGACGCGGCCGAAGGTGTACCGGTCGGCGAAGACCTCGGGCGTGAGGCCGTCGAGGTATTCCTGGGCGATCAGCCCCCGGTATGCCGACTGCCACGACCGGACCTGCAGCCGGGCCACGTCGCGCGCATCCGCTTGGACGGCCGCCCGCACCTCGGTCACCGTTGCAGTATGGCGCCCTCGCCCTGCGTGCCGTCGCGCTATTTGCGCGGCACGACGCGCAGTGGTGTGCTTACCGAGTCGCAATGCTGACACCCGTCAACTTTCGGGAAGGACGACGAAAATGGCAGACACGGCATCCATCGGCCTGAAGGTGCGCGACAAGGTGGTCGTGATCACCGGCGGCGCCCGTGGAATCGGACTGGCCACCGCTACCGCGCTGCACAACCTGGGCGCCAAGGTCGCGATCGGAGACATTGACGAGGTGCGGGTGAAGGAATCGGGCGCCGCGCTCGGCCTCGAGGTCTACGGGAAACTCGACGTCACCGAAGCGCACTCGTTCTCGGAGTTCCTCGACGACGTCGAGCGCCAGCTCGGCACGATCGACGTGCTGATCAACAATGCCGGCATCATGCCCGTCGGCCGGATCATCGACGAGCCGGACGCGGTCACCCGCCGCATCCTGGACATCAACGTCTACGGCGTGATGCTGGGCAGCAAGCTGGCAGTCCAGCGCATGGTCCCGCGCGGATCCGGCCACGTCATCAACGTCGCCTCGCTTGCCGGGGAGCTCTACGCCGTCGGCCTGGCCAGCTACTGCGCCAGCAAGCACGCGGTGGTGGCGTTCACCGACTCGGCCAGGCTCGAATACCGCCCGGCCGGCGTGAAGTTCTCCGCGGTGCTGCCGACGTTCGTCAACACCGAGCTCGTCGCGGGGACCGCCGGGATGAAGGGATTCAAGAACGCCGAGCCGTCCGACATCGCCGACGCGATCGTCGGACTCGTCGCCCACCCGAAGCCCAAGGTGCGGGTCACCAGGGCGGCCGGCGCGATGGTGGCATCCCAGAAGTTCATGCCCCGACGGGTGGCCGAGTCCCTGAACCGCGCCCTCGGTGGCGAGCACGTCTTCACCGACGACGTCGACGTCGCGAAGCGCCGGGCCTACGAGGCACGCGCCCGCGGCGAAGAATAGCCCGAAGGGCGCCGTTTACTTCGGACGCGGACAATCGGCGGGGTGACCCTAGAAACCTCGACCACCGATCTCGCGGCCCTCTCGGACGACGAACTAGCCCTCATCGACAAGTATTGGCGCGCAGCCAATTACCTGTCGGTCGGCCAGATCTACCTGCTGGATAACCCGCTGCTGGCCGAACCGCTGTCGCCCGCGCACATCAAACCCCGGCTGTTGGGTCACTGGGGCACCACGCCGGGGCTCAACCTCATCTATGCGCACCTGAACCGCGTCATCCGCAACCGCGACGCCAGCGTCATCTACGTCACCGGCCCGGGCCACGGCGGCCCGGGGCTGGTCGCCAACGCCTACCTGGAGGGGACCTACAGCGAGGTCTACACCGGCATCGAGGAAGACGCCGAGGGGCTGCGAAAGTTGTTCCGGCAGTTCTCCTTTCCCGGCGGCATCCCCAGCCACGTCGCGGCCCAGACGCCGGGCTCGATCCACGAGGGCGGCGAGCTGGGCTACGCGCTGGTGCACGCCTACGGGGCGGCGTTCGACAACCCGGACCTGGTGGTGGCGTGCGTGGTCGGCGACGGCGAGGCCGAAACGGGGCCCCTGGCCGCCGGCTGGCACTCCAACAAGTTCCTGAACCCGGTCACCGACGGCGCCGTGCTGCCCATCCTGGCGCTCAATGGCTACAAGATCGCCAACCCGACCGTGCTGGCCCGCATCCCCCACCAAGAACTGGAATCGCTGCTGCGCGGGTACGGCTACCGACCCATCACGGTCGCCGGTGACGACCCGACCAACGTGCACCGGCAGCTGGCCGCCGCGCTCGACGACGCCTTCGACGACATCGCGGCCATCCAACGTGCCGCCCGCAACGGCGGCCGGACGGAGCGGCCCGTGTGGCCGATGATCGTGCTGCGCACCCCCAAGGGCTGGACCGGGCCGAAGGTGGTCGACGGCAAGAAGGTGGAGGGCACCTGGCGGTCGCATCAGGTGCCGCTGGCCGAAACCCACGACAATCCCACCCACCGCGCGCAGCTGGAGGAATGGCTGCGCAGCTACCGGCCCGAGGAATTGTTCGACGGCAACGGCGCGCTGCGCCCCGAGCTGCGGGCGCTGGCGCCCCGCGGTGATCGCCGGATGAGCGCCAACCCGCACGCCAACGGCGGGCTGCTGCTGCACGACCTCGACCTGCCCGACTTCCGTGACTACGGGGTGCCGGTAGCGCAGCCGGGCACGGAAATGCACGAGGCCACCCGGATATTGGGCACCTTCCTGCGCGACGTGATCGCGCGCAACCGCGACCGGTTCCGCCTCATGGGCCCCGACGAGACCGCCTCCAACCGGCTCGATGCCGTGTACGGATCCACCGACAAGGTGTGGCTTTCCGAGATCGGGCCCGATGACGAACACCTCGCACCCGACGGCCGCGTGATGGAGGTGCTCTCCGAGCACCTGTGCCAGGGCTGGCTGGAGGGCTACCTGCTGACCGGCCGGCACGGCCTGTTCAACTGCTACGAGGCGTTCGTCCACATCGTCGACTCGATGCTCAACCAGCACGCGAAATGGCTTGCCACCAGCCGGGAGCTGCCGTGGCGGCGGCCGATCGCGTCGCTGAACTACCTGCTGACCTCCCACGTGTGGCGCCAGGACCACAACGGCGCCTCGCATCAGGACCCCGGATTCATCGACCTGGTCGCGAACAAACGGGCCGAGCTGACGCGGGTGTACCTGCCGCCGGACGGCAACACACTGCTTTCGGTGGCGGACCACTGCCTGCGCAGCCGCAATTACGTCAACGTGATCGTCGCCGGCAAGCAGCCCGCCCTGGCCTACCTGGACATGGACCAGGCCATCGCCCATTGCGCGCGCGGCCTTGGCATCTGGCAATGGGCCGGCACGGCCACCGCCGAACCCGATGTGGTGCTGGCGTGCGCCGGGGACATCCCGACGCAGGAGATCCTGGCCGCCGCAGACATCCTGCGTCGCGAGCTGCCGCAGCTGGCCGTGCGGGTGGTCAACGTCGTCGACCTGATGCGGCTGCAGCCCGATTACGAGCACCCACATGGCTTGCCGGACAGGGAGTTTGACGCGTTGTTCACCCGCGACAAACCGGTCATCTTCGCCTACCACGGCTACCCCTGGCTGATCCACCGGCTGACCTATGCCCGCACGAACCACGCGCACGTTCACGTGCGCGGCTTCAAGGAGCGCGGCACCACGACGACGCCTTTCGACATGGTCATGCTCAACGACCTCGATCGGTTCCACCTGGTCATGGACGTCATCGACCGGGTGGACGGGCTGGCCACCCAGGCCGCCATGTTGCGTCAGCGGATGGCCGACGCCCGCCTCGCCGCCCGCGGCTACACCCGCGAGCACGGCGAGGACGACCCGGCGATCTCGGGGTGGGCCTGGGAGTGGAGCGAGCGGAACGAACCCGTGAGCTGAGCGAGCGGAACGAACGTAGTGAGTGACGGGAGCGAGGCGAACAATCGAACCCAGTGAGTGACGGGAGTGAGACGACCAATCGGGCCTGGGAGTCGAGCTGACCTGAGCGGACCCGGCTCCCGGGTAAGCTTGCCCAATGCCCGACGCAACGGTTGCCGCCGACACCCAGCCGGTGGTGTCGCAGCTCTCGGCGCCGCACCGGTTCCGCGTCCATCTCGACATCGCCGTGGTCGTCGTGGTCCTGGTGCTGACGAACCTGATCGCGCACTTCACCACGCCGTGGGCGAGCATCGCGACCGTCCCGGCAGCCGCCGTCGGGCTCGTGATCTTGATGCGCTACCGCGGGTTGGGCTGGGCCGACCTCGGTCTTGGCCGCGAACACTGCAAGCCCGGGCTGGCCTATGCGGTGGGCGCCGTGGCCGTCGTGGCGTCGGTGATCGCGCTCGGCATCCTGTTGCCGATGACCCGGCCGATGTTCATGAACAATCACTACGCCACGATCTCCGGCGCCCTGATCGCCTCGATGGTCGTCATCCCACTGCAGACCGTGATCCCCGAGGAGCTGGCGTTTCGGGGGGTGCTGCACGGCGCGCTGCACCGGGCCTGGGGTTTTCGCGGGGTGGCGCTGGGCGGGTCGCTGCTGTTCGGTCTCTGGCACGTCGCCACTTCGCTGGGGCTCACCAGCAACAACGTCGGCTTCACCCGGCTGTTCGGCGGCGGGTTCGCCGGGATGCTGGCCGGGGTGACGCTGGCGGTGCTGGCCACCGGAACGGCCGGGTTCGTCTTCAGCTGGCTGCGCCGGCGAAGCGGCAGCCTGATCGCGCCGATCGCGCTGCACTGGTCACTGAACGGACTCGGTGCCCTGGCCGCGGCGCTGGTCTGGCACCTGTCGACCTGAGCCCCGGTCAGACGAGCAGCACCGCGGCGCCGGCGATGCGACCGGCGCTCAGATCGGTCAGGGCCTCGTCGGCCCGTGCAAGCGGGTATTCCGGCGTGGTCACCTTGATGTGATGCTCGCCGGCGAAGTCGAGGAACGCCCGCGCGTCCGCCCGGGTGTTCGACGTGACCGAGCGGACCTGGCGTTCCTGAAACAGGTGACGCTGGTAGTTCAGGGACGGGATATCGGACAGGTGAATGCCCGCGATCGCCAGGGTGCCGCCGCGGTCCAGCGCCTCGAGCGCTGGCAGCACCAGCTCGCCGACGGGCGCGAAGAGGATCGCGGCATCCAGCGGCACCGGCGGCGGATCGGCCGCACCCTGGGCCGATGCGGCGCCGAGTTCCAGCGCCAGCTTGCGCGCATCGGCGCCCCGGGTCATCACGTGCACCTCGGCGCCCTGCGCCAACGCGACCTGCGCGGTGATGTGGGCGCTGCCGCCGAATCCGTAGAGACCCAGGCGTCCGCCCGGGGGCAGCTCGGCGCGCAGCAGGGAGCGGTATCCGATGATGCCGGCGCACAACAACGGGGCCAGCTCGCTGTCGCTGTAACCGCCCGGTAGGTGGTGCGCGAAAGCGGCTGGGACGGTGGTGAATTCGGCGTATCCCCCGTCGGCGTCCCAGCCGGTGTAGCGGGACTGCGGACACAGGTTCTCGTTGCCGCGGCGGCAGTATCTGCATACGCCACAGGTGTGGCGCAGCCAGGCGATGCCCACCCGGTCCCCCGGCTTGAACTCGTCACCGGCCTCGCCCCCAACTTCGACGACCTCCCCGACGACCTCGTGGCCGGGCGTTACCCCGGCGCGGTGCACCGGCAGGTCGCCCTCGGTGACGTGCAGGTCGGTGCGGCACACCCCGCACGCTCGCACGGCAACCAGCAGCTCCGACGGTTCGGGCCGCGGCACCTCAGCGGTGACTTGCTCGAGTGGGCCGGTCTCGATTGGTCCCGGCCGGCGCACCCGCCACGCGCGCATCGTCGTGGTCGTCACCGCTGAGGCCATCACCCCATCATGCCGCTAGCGGCCCGACTTTCGCCGGGCTGCAACGGGTTAACTGCGGTTAGGTCCTTCGGCGCACCATGCCGACGACCCAGAGCAGGATCAGGGCGCCGAGCAGCGCGGTGAAGAAGGTGAAGATGATCCCGCCGCCGGCGGTGTCCACGAAGAAGCTCAGGATGAAGCCGCCGATCAATGCGCCGACGATGCCGATCACGATGTCCATCACGATGCCGGCCCCGCTGCCCCTGATGATCCTGCTGGCGAGCGCCCCGGCCAGACCGCCGATGATGATGTAGCCGATCCAGCCGACGCTGGTCAGTGTCGTGCTGCGGGCAAGGTATTCGGTTGCTGCGATGACGTCCACGCGGGTCTCCTTGCAATCGATATCAAAAGCCAGCTCGCTGCTGAACCGTGATTTCGGTATACCCGCATTGCGTAAAGATACGTGTGTCTAATTGGCCGTGATGTCGGCGGAGTTTAGGCCGGCAGGGTGCGCTGCGGCGTCGCCGCCGGGTTCCGAGTGAGTTCCCCCGCGGGCGCCTGGCCCGGCGCCGGGGCGGGCGCCGGTGCGCCGGGGGCGGGTCCGGGGGCACCAGGAGCCGGTGCCGGTGCCGCCGGCGGGGCCCAGAGCTGGATCGACTGCGCCAGCGCCGTGGCCGCGTTCGTGTCCACCGGGTCGTTCGAGGTCCCCAGCCAGACCACGAACCAGCGCTGCGGCGGCCCATTGCCGGCCGAGGGCGAGCCGACTACGCCGGTCCAGATCTGGCCGTTCGGCTTGGACGGGTCGCTGAATTTCACCTCGTAGTACGACGCGCTTCCGGTGATCCCATTGGCGGCGGTCAGCGGGGCGGTTGCCTGGTTGACCCGGGTGCCGGGATACGGCATGAAGAACTCACCCATGTCCGAGCCCAGCCGGACGGCGGCCTTGGCGTCGGTGGATTCGGCACTGGCGTAGAGCTTTTGGTCCAGCCGGCCCATCACGATGCGAGTGTCGTTGGCAACCGGCGGCGCCTGCCCCGGCATCGGGGGCTGGCCGGTGGTCTTGCTGAGCAACTCCGACCCGTAGTCGAGGTGGGTCGCGTCGGACTCCACCCAGCCGGGGGGCAGGACGAAGCTGAACCCACCGGCGGCGTTGCCGATCCGGCCCGCGTTGGGGTCGACGGCCGGCGGCGGGGGCGCGTTCGGATCAACCGGAGGCGGCGGCGCCGCGTTGGGATCGCCCGGCTGGGGCGATCCCGGGGCGCCCGGAGGGGGCGCCGTCGTGGTGGTCGACGGCGCGGGCGCTGGTGCCGCCGTCGTGGTTGGCGGGACCGGGGTGGGGGTGTCGGGATCGGCGTTGGAGGTCGCCGGCAACGCGATGGCGACGGCGCTGGCACTGGTCACCGTGGCGATCGCCAGCGTCGCCCACAGCCCTTTCCGACGTGTCGAGTTCGGGTCCACCTGATCCATGGCGACGAACCTACCGCGTTACGGCTGTGACGCAAGGGTGCCTTGCGGCGGGTTTTCCGATGTTGCCGATGTGCAACCTTGCAGGCGTCGACGCAGGTCATTGCGGCGCCGGATACAGCGTCACCTCGTGGGCCTTGACGGAGAACCAGACGCGCTCGCCGGGCGTCAGCCGCAGCTCGGTGGCGGCGTCGACGGTGATTTCCGCGGCCAGCCCCGGGGCGCCGTCCGACTGCTCCCGGCCGCGCACCAGGACCGCGGGCCCGTGGACATCCAGCTCGGCCACCGTCACCTCGACCGTATTGCGTGGGCTGCCGTGCGGCCGATCCCGGTACACGGCCACCGCCGTGGGTGGGAACACCGCGACCGCGTTGACAACCCGACTGTCCAGCTCCTGGGCGGGGGTCGCGTGCCAGTGCACGCCGGAGCGGTCGTGCAGCGAGCCGTCGGGGCCGACGGTTCCGTTGACCAGGTTGATGCCCGTGATCCGGGCACCGAAGTGACTGCGCGGCGCGGTGAGAACGTCGGCCACCGGCCCGATGTCGGCGATCCTGCCCGACTCGAGCACCAGCGCTCGATCGGCCAGCGTGAACACGTCGAGCAGGTCGTGGGTGATCAGGATTACCACGCGGCCGGTCCGGGTGACCACGCCGCGCAGCGTCGCGCGGATGCCCGCGGCCGCGGCGACGTCGAGCCCGGCCAGTGGCTCGTCGAGCAGCAACACATCGGGTTCGGCCGCCAACGCGCGGGCGATCGCGACCCGCTGGGCTTGACCCCCGGAGAGCTGCCGCGGTTTTCGGTCGGCGAGGCGCTCGGCGTCCACCTCGCGCAGCCAGCGCAGCGCCGTCGCCTTCTCGCCGGCGCGAGCCGGGCCGAGGAGGCGCGACACGTTGCGCCGACTGTGTGGTCCGAACGCCACGTTGGCGGCGACGCTCAGGTGCGGGAACAGCAACGGTTCCTGCAGCAGCAACCCCACCCGGCGATCGTGGGTTGCGACGTGCACGCCGGCCGCGGTGTCGGTCAACACCCGATCCCCCAGCCGCACGACGCCCTCGTCGGGGCGAAGCAGGCCGGCGATGACGTGCAGGGCGGTCGACTTGCCGGCGCCGTTGGGTCCGAGAACCGCGAGCACCTCGCCCGCGGACACCGAGAACTCCACATCCAGGTGGCGTTCGGCGACGACGGCGCGCAGCTGCAATTCGCTCATGGGCGCTACCTCGTGTCAGTCCCGGTGAGCCGGCGCGCGCCCAGGCCCAGCACCACCAAGGCCGCCACCGCCACCAGCAGGATCGACAACGCCACGGCCGCGTTCGCGTCGGTCACCCGCTGCAGGTAGATCTCCAGCGGCAGGGTTCGGGTGACCCCCTGCCTGGACCCGGCGAACGTCAGCGTCGCCCCGAACTCCCCCAGCGAGCGGGCGAACGCCAGCACGGCCCCCGACGTCATGCCCGGCAGCAACAGCGGCAGGGTCACCCGCCACCAGATCGTGCTTGGTCGCGCCCCGAGCGTCGCGGCCACCACCTCGTAGTCGGCTCCCGCGGTGCGCGCGGCCCCCTCGAGGGAAATGACCAGAAACGGCAGCGAGACGAAGGTCTGCGCCAGCACCACCGCGGTCGTGCTGAAGGCGATGCTGATGCCGGCGGCGTCGAGGTATCGCCCGATCAATCCCAGCCGGCCGAACGCGTAGAGCAAGGCGATGCCGCCCACCACCGGCGGCAGCACCAACGGCAGCAGGATCAGCGGCCGCAGCAGCCGGACCAGGCGCGCCGTGCTGCGGGCAAGCACCAGCGCCATCGGCACTCCCAGCAGCACGCACAGGGCGGTGCTGGCGGCGGCGGTCCGCAGGCTCAGCAACAGCGCCGTCTGCGACGAGGGGCTGGTGATCAGCGACCAGAAGTTCGGCCAGTCAACCTTGATCGCGATCGCTATCAGCGGCAGGACCACGAACGCGGTCCCCGCGGCGGCGGGGATGTACACCCACTGCGGCAGATCCGTTGGACGGTGCACGGGTCAGGGTTTGGCGAAGCCCGAATGGGCCAGGATGTTTTGACCGGTGTCACCGGTCACCATGGCCACGAACTTTTGCGCCAACGTTGTCTGCGCGGCGTTCTTCAACACCGCGATCGGATAGACGTTCACCGCGCCGGCGGCTTCCGGAAAGTTCACGGTCGCCACCTTGTTTCCGGCGCTGTGGGCGTCGGTGACGTAGACGAGCCCGGCGTCCGCCTGTCCGGTGGTGACCTTGTTGAGGACGTCGGTCACGTTGAGTTCCTCGCTGACCGGGTTGAGGTGCACTCCGGTGCAGTCTTCGACGCGCTGGGTCGCCGATCCGCACGGCACCGGTTTCTGGCAGATCACCACGCCCAGCCCAGGGTTCGCGAGGTCTGCGAAGGATCCGACCTTCTTCCGGTTGCCCGGCGCCGTGACGATGACCAATGTGTTCGAGGCGAAGTTCGTCGGGTTGCCGGCCAGCAGCCCCGCCTTGGCGACGGTGTCCATCTGCGCGGTGTCCGCCGACGCGAAGACGTCGGCCGTCGCGCCCTGAGTCAATTGCGTGGCCAGCTCGGACGAACCCGCGAACTCGAAATCGACACTGCTGCCTGGGTTTTCGGTCTTGAACTGCTGACCGATCTGACTGAACGCCGGCTTTAACGAGGCCGCGGCGAACACCACAACCTTCCCGGCGGGCGGGGCGGCTGTTTTCGAGCTGCACCCGGTCATGCCCATCACCAGCCCCGAAACCAGCAGTGTCGAAACCAAACCGGTCAGGATGCCGATCCGACGCATGGGTGCACCCTAGCCCGCCGCCGATGCGGTCCGCTCGGTGGCTAAATCGTCGCAAAAAAGTGACGGCCGAATAGTTATGCAAATAATCCGCGCGTCGCGGCGCCCGGAATTTCGCGGAGTAGCTACTGTCCAGTAACATCTCCCTAGATTGATGGCGTAACGCGCTGAGATCCCAGGCAGCTTCTGGGTTCGACGTTGAACACGAGGAGGTCATGGCAGTGGAGGTGCTGGTCACCGGGGGCGACACGGAGCTGGGGCGCACAGTGGCCGAGGGCTTCCGCGATGACGGTCACAAGGTGACCCTCGTGGGCGCGCGCCGCAGCGACCTCGAGATCGCCGCCAAGGAGCTCGACGTGGACGCCATTGTCTGCGACACCACCGATCCGGGCAGTGTCGCCGAGGCGCGCGGGTTGTTCCCCCATCACCTCGACACCATCGTCAACGTGCCGGCGCCGGCCTGGGACGCGGGCGACCCGCGCACCTACTCGATCGCCGACACGGCCAAAGCCTGGCGCAACGCCCTCGACGCGACCGTGCTGTCGGTGGCGCTGACCGTCCAGGCCGTCGGCGATCACCTTCGCTCCGGCGGCTCCATCATCAGCGTGGTGGCCGAGAACCCGCCGGCCGGAAGCATTGACGCCGCAATCAAGGCGACACTGTCGAACTGGACCGCGGGACAGGCGGAGGTCTTCGGCACTCGCGGGATCACCGTCAACACCGTGGCCAGCGGGCGCAGCGTGCAGGCCGGTTACGACGGCCTGTCGCGCACGCCGCCGACGGTCGCCGCGGAGGTTGCCCGCTTGGCGCTGTTCCTCACCACCCCGGCGGCTCGCCACATCACGGGCCAGACACTGCACGTCAGCCACGGCGCGCTGGCTCATTTCGCCTGAGGCTAAATCACATCCGTTTCACACCCTGGTCCTGATGCCGGGCTGGTGGCTACGGTGAACAACGTGGCTATCCGACTTGGTTTGCAGATTCCCAACTTTTCCTACGGCACCGGGGTGGACAAGCTCTTCCCCACCGTTCTGGCTCAGGCCCAAGAGGCCGAAGCGGCCGGATTCGACTCGGTATTCGTCATGGACCACTTCTATCAACTGCCCATGTTGGGCGATCCCGACCAGCCAATGCTGGAGGCCTACACCACGCTGGGCGCGCTGGCCACCGCGACCGAACGGGTGCAGCTGGGCACCTTGGTTACCGGCAACACGTACCGCAATCCGACGCTGCTCGCCAAGATCATCACGACGCTGGACGTGGTGAGCCAGGGCCGGGCGATTCTGGGCATCGGCACCGGCTGGTTCGAGCTCGAGCACGATCAGCTGGGCTTCGAATTCGGCACCTTCACCGACAGGTTCAACCGCCTCGAGGAGGCGCTGCAGATCATCCTGCCGATGATCAAGGGCGAACGGCCGAGCTTCTCCGGCAAGTGGTATCACGCCAACCAGGCGATGGCCAATCCCCGCTTCCGCGACCACATTCCGTTGATGATCGGCGGCAGCGGTGAGAAGAAGACGATCCCGCTCGCCGCACGCCACTTCGACCACCTCAACCTCATCGCCGGGTTCGACGAGTTGCCGGCCAAGGTGAAGGTCGTGCGGCAGCGATGCGAAGAGATAGGGCGCGACCCGGCCACGCTGGAAACCAGCACGCTGACCACGGCGGTCGTCGACGAGAACTTCAATGCCGACCAGATCCCCTCCGAGATGACTGAGCGCATGGTGGTCGGTAGCGCCGAGTCGGTTGCCGAGCAACTCAAGACCAAGGTGTTCGACGCCGGGGTCGACGGGGTGATCATCAACATGCCCTTCTACACGCCGGGCGTCATCACCGCGGCCGGCGAAGCGCTGCGCCCACTGGTGGGGCTGTAACGCAAACCGCATTTGGCATCAAGCATGACGAGTATCACGTTCACTCAACCAGGCCCGATGCCGCGATGTGGGTCATTACACATGCTTACGATCTGGTTCGGGGTTTCGCCTTCAGTAGCGTGGTAACTGATGTAGTCGCGCGTCCAGGAGCCCCCGATCAGGAGCAGCCCGAACATGAGCACGCAGGCAGAAACCACTGCCGCACCCGAGCGTCGTCATCAAGTCGTCATCATCGGATCGGGATTCGGCGGGCTCAACGCGGCAAAGAAGCTCAAGCACGCCAACGTCGACATCAAGCTGATCGCGCGCACCACCCACCACCTCTTCCAGCCGCTGCTGTACCAGGTGGCCACCGGCATCGTGTCCGAGGGCGACATCGCCCCGCCCACCCGGGTAGTCCTGCGCAGGCAGCGCAACGTCCAGGTGCTGCTCGGCGACGTCACGCACATCGATCTGGTGGGGCGATTCGTCGTATCCGACTTGCTCGGCCACACCTACGAAACCCCTTACGACACCTTGATTGTCGCCGCCGGCGCCGGCCAGTCGTACTTCGGCAACGACCATTTCGCCGAGTTCGCACCGGGTATGAAATCGATCGATGACGCACTGGAAGTGCGGGGACGGATCCTGAGCGCGTTCGAACAGGCCGAACGGTCCGGGGATCCGGAACGACGGGCCAAGCTGCTGACGTTCACCGTTATCGGTGCGGGCCCCACCGGCGTCGAAATGGCCGGCCAGATCGCCGAATTGGCCGCCCATACCTTGAAGGGGTCTTTCCGGCACATCGATTCCACCAAGGCGCGAGTGATCCTGCTCGACGCCGCCCCCGCGGTGTTGCCGCCGTTCGGCGACAAGCTCGGTCAGCGCGCCGCGGCGCGGCTGGAGAAGATGGGCGTGGAAATCCAGCTGGGCGCGATGGTCACCGACGTCGACCACAACGGCATCACCGTCAAGGACTCTGACGGCACCGTCCGGCGCATCGAATCCGCGTGCAAGGTGTGGTCCGCCGGGGTTCAGGCCAGCGGGCTGGGTGCGGACCTCGCCGAGCAGTCATCGGTCGAAATCGACCGGGCCGGACGAGTCAAGGTGCTGCCCGACCTGTCCATCCCCGGGCACCCGAATGTCTTCGTCATTGGTGACATGGCCGCCGTCGAGGGCGTGCCGGGGGTGGCGCAGGGCGCCATCCAGGGCGCCAAGTACGTCGCCGCCGCGGTCAAGGCCGAACTGGATGGGGCCGACCCGGCCGACCGTGAGCCGTTCCAGTACTTCGACAAAGGCTCCATGGCCACGGTGTCGCGGTTTTCCGCGGTCGCCAAGGTGGGTCCGCTGGAGTTCAGTGGCTTCATCGCCTGGCTGATGTGGCTGGTGCTGCACCTGGTCTACCTGGTCGGCTTCAAGACCAAAATCAGCACGCTGCTATCGTGGACTGTGACGTTCCTGAGCACTCGTCGCGGCCAGCTCACCATCACCGAGCAGCAGGCGTTTGCCCGCACCCGCATCGAGCAGCTGGCAGTACTGGCGGCCGAGGCGAAGCGTCCGGCGGCCAGGCGGGCCAGTTAGCCTTCCGGCCGGTCGGCCTGAGGGGTCCCGATCGGCTTGGGAAGGCGTCGCACTGCCCGCAACTGCTACGCCTCGAGGTTCTGCAGCCGCACCTGACCGCGGGCCACTACCCGATCGCTGTCGTCGGTGATCGTGACCAGCCACAGCTGCTGACGGCGGCCGCGGTGAATCGGCTCTGCGGTGCCGTGCACCGTCCCGGAGCTGATCGAGCGCAGAAAATCCGTGTTGTTGTTGACCCCCACCACCTTGCCGCCGTCGCCGTTCGCGTTGAGCCAGGTGTAGGCGGCCACGCTGGCCATGCTCTCGATGATCGAGCAGTAGACACCGCCATGCACGAGGCCCATCGGCTGCAACAGCTTCGGCCTGACCTCGAGTTGTGCGCGGGCGCGGTCGGGGCCGAGTTCGGTGAACTGCAGCCCCAATTCGCTGTCAAACGGCGCGGTGAAGTTCTGCGGCAATATCGCGTCGGGCGGCGGTGGCACGTTCATGTGTCTACACCATCGGAACCATCGGGGATCCGGGCCCGTCGGCGCGCAACCGCCTACCCCGAAAACAGGCGAGCCCCGCGCCGGGCGCGGGGCTCGCCGATCGAGTAGACCGGGGGTCACTGCAGCCCTCAGGACTCGCCGCGGTCATTGTCGCTCGATCGACATCAGCATAGGCAAGGCTGCCCTAATTTCGCAAGGTATTGTCGGCGGGGTGACCGAGGTGCATCGCGCCCGCATTAGGTACGACGGCCAGTAGTAAGCGGAGTACGCTGGTTTCGACGCTCAGGAGATGAACGCACTATGGCCAAACTGACCCGGCTGGGGGATCTGGAACGCGCCGTGATGGATCACTTGTGGTCCATGCCCGAACCCCAAACCGTTCGCCAAGTACACGAAGCGTTGTCGGCACGCCGCGACCTCGCCTACACGACGATCATGACCGTGTTGCAGCGGTTGGCCAAGAAGAACCTGGTCTCCCAGATCCGCGACGACCGCGCCCACCGGTACGCACCCGTGCACGGGCGCGACGAGCTAGTCGCCGGGCTGATGGTCGACGCGCTGGACCAGGCCGAGGACTCGGGAAGCAGGCAGGCCGCCCTGGTGCACTTCGTCGAACGCGTCGGTGCCGACGAAGCCGAGGCGCTTCGGCGCGCGCTCGCCGAGCTGGAAGCCAATCCGCGAAGCAACACGCCGTCGGCTGGCGCATCAGCGGAGGACTGAGGGAGACTGGCAGCGTGTCCGCGCTGGCCTTCTCCATCCTCGCGGTGCTGCTGGTCGGTCCGGCGCCGGCTTTATTGGCACGCGCGACGTGGCCCTTGCGCGCCCCGCGCGCCGCGATGGTGTTGTGGCAGGCCGTCGCGCTGGCCGCGGTGCTCTCGGCGTTCAGCGCCGGCATCGCGATCGCCAGCCGGCTGCTGGTGCCCGGCCCGGACGGGCGGCCGACCGCAAGCGTCGTCGGCGCCGCGGACCGGCTCGGCTGGCCGCTGTGGACGGCCTACATCACCGTCTTCGCGCTGACCGTGCTGGTCGGCATCCGGTTGATGGTCGCGGTTTTGCGGGTGGCCATCGCCAATCGCCGCCGGCGCGCCCACCACCGCATGGTCGTAGACCTCGTCGGCATGGGGCACGGCGCCGCTCTCACCACGCAGTGCACCCGGGCACGCGATCTTCGCGTCCTGGACGTCGCGCAACCGTTCGCCTACTGCCTGCCGGGGGTGCGCAGCCGGGTTGTGGTCAGCGAAGGGGCCCTGACCACGCTCGCCGGGGACGAGGTCGCGGCCATTCTCACCCACGAGCGCGCACACCTGCGGGCCCGCCACGACCTGGTGCTGGAAGCGTTCAGCGCGGTGCACGCCGCCTTCCCGCGGCTGGTGCGCAGCGCAAACGCGCTGCGCTCGGTGCAACTGATCGTCGAGCTGCTCGCCGATGACGCCGCCGTGCGCGCCGCAGGGCGCGCTCCCCTGGCCCGGGCGCTGGTCGCCTGCGCGTCCGGGCGGGCGCCGTCGGGCGCGCTGGCCGTCGGCGGCACGAGCACGGTGCTACGCGTGCGCCGGCTGTCCGGTCGCGGGAACAGCCCGATGCTGTCGGCGGCGGCGTACCTGACCGCGGCGGCGGTGCTGGTGGTCCCCACCATCGCGCTCGTCGTACCGTGGTTCACCGAGCTGCAGCGACTCTTCAATCTCTAAGGCCTACATATTTACGGAGAACCGATCCACCCCGGGCAGATCCAGCCCGCTGTGTCACAGTGTGACGGAACCGCTTTGGAAGCATTAGGGAAAAGTTTTCCAACGAAAGGCGAGACATGAGTGCCCCGGATTTCAAGGATTCGAAGACTGGTACCGCGCAGATCGGCGTCACCGGCCTCGCCGTCATGGGTTCCAACATCGCCCGCAACTTCGCCCATCACGGCTACACGGTGGCGCTGCACAACCGGTCGATCGCCAAGACCGACGCACTGCTCAAGGAGCACGGCGACGAGGGCAAGTTCGTGCGCTCGGAGACCATCGCGGAATTCCTCGACGCGCTGGAGAAGCCGCGGCGGGTGCTGATCATGGTCAAGGCCGGCGACCCGACCGATGCCGTCATCAACGAGCTCGCCGACGCCATGGAGGAAGGCGACATCATCATCGACGGCGGCAATGCCCTTTACACCGACACCATCCGGCGCGAGAAGGCGATGCGCGAGCGCGGCCTGCACTTCGTCGGCGCCGGCATCTCCGGCGGCGAGGAAGGCGCGCTCAAAGGACCGTCGATCATGCCGGGCGGGCCGGCGGAGTCTTACAAGTCGCTGGGCCCCCTGCTCGAGGAGATCTCGGCGCACGTCGACGGCGTCCCGTGCTGCACGCACATCGGCCCCGACGGCGCCGGCCACTTCGTCAAGATGGTGCACAACGGCATCGAGTACTCCGACATGCAGCTGATCGGCGAGGCCTACCAACTGCTGCGCGACGGGCTCGGCCAGACTGCCGAAGAGATCGCCGGCGTGTTCGACGAGTGGAACAAGGGCGACCTCGACAGCTTCCTCGTCGAGATCACCGCCCAGGTCTTGCGCCAGACCGACGCCAAGACCGGCAAGCCGCTCGTCGACGTCATCCTCGACGAGGCCGAGCAGAAGGGCACCGGCCGCTGGACCGTGAAGTCGGCACTCGACCTCGGCGTGCCGGTCACCGGCATCGCCGAGGCGGTGTTCGCCCGCGCGCTGTCGGGTTCGGTCACCCAGCGCAAGGCCACCACGGGGCTGGCCTCGGGCGATCTGGGCGCTCAGCCCAGTGACGCAAAGCAGTTCACCGAGGACGTCCGCCAGGCCCTGTACGCGTCGAAAATCATCGCTTATGCCCAGGGGTTCAACCAGATTCAGGCCGGCAGCGCCGAATACGACTGGAGCATCACGCCGGGCGACCTGGCCACCATCTGGCGCGGTGGCTGCATCATCCGGGCGAAGTTCCTCAACCGCATCAAGGAGGCGTTCGACGAGGACCCCGACCTGCCGACGCTGATCGTCGCGCCGTATTTCCGCAGCGCGATCGAGGCCGCCATCGACGGCTGGCGCCGCGTCGTGGTGACCGCCACGCAGCTCGGCATCCCGATCCCGGGCTTCTCCTCGGCGCTGTCCTACTACGACGCGCTGCGCACCGAGCGGCTGCCCGCCGCGCTCACCCAGGGGCTGCGCGACTTCTTCGGCGCGCACACCTACGGACGCATCGACGCCGACCCGGACAAGCGCTTCCACACGCTATGGAGCGGGGACCGCAGCGAAGTGCCCGCGTAACTGGGTTTGCGGGTAAGAGGGAGTAAAGGGGCAAGCCGACTCACATGAGGTTTCTGGACGGGCACCGACCCGCGTACGACCTGACGTACAACGACGTCTTCATCGTGCCGAACCGCTCCGAGGTCGCGTCGCGCTTCGACGTCGATTTGTCCAGCGCCGACGGCTCCGGCACCACCATCCCGGTCGTCGTCGCCAACATGACCGCGGTCGCCGGACGGCGCATGGCCGAGACGGTGGCGCGCCGGGGTGGCATCGTGATCCTGCCCCAGGATCTCCCCATCCCCGCGGTGCAACAGACGGTGGAGTTCGTCAAAAGCCGCGACATGGTCCTCGATACCCCGGTGGTGCTGGAGCCCGACGACTCGGTGTCCGACGCGACAGCGCTGATCCACAAGCGCGCCCACGGCGTCGCCGTCGTCGTCTTCGAGGGCCGCCCGATCGGTTTGGTCACCGAATCGTCGTGCCTGGGCGTGGACCGCTTCACCCGGGTGCGCGACGTGGCGGTGACCGACTTCGTGACGGCCCCGGTGGGCACCGAGCCGCGCAAGGTCTTCGACCTGCTCGAGCACGCCCCGATCGACGTCGCCGTG